>RFIA01000304.1 GCA_003695675.1 Chloroflexota bacterium | reverse complement strand
TAGGTTGTGTTGACATTTCAGCGATTGATGAGGAATCAGGTGACGCCAAAGCAGAGCAATCGTGCTGTTGGGGCATTGCGTGCAATGCCCTGAAGGGTTTAGCGAGCTAAACTTGAGGTCGCCAACCGTATTATTCATAATCACATCATTGCGTGCAATACCCTGAAGGGTTTAGCAAGCTAAACCCCAACGGTTGTCCCCTATTTTTGCATCAAGGCGCAAATGTCAACAGAGCCTAGCTTATTCGTGAATAGTAGCCCTTTTCCTTGAATTTCATCTTGCAACACCTCAAATAACTCCATCAACATAGTAATGACAAGCATATCTTACATTGCTAAGGATTTCATGACCCGTTACACTCCATCGTCGAGTATCAGCAACGGCGCATAACGGCGGGACAAGTTGACCACAACACATAAATCATTCACATCATCAATCACGTCGATTATCCTGCTCGGCGTGCTCATATTTCAAATAGGGACGCATCTGTTTTGGCTGCCGATTTCCGCGCATTCGGGGCAAGTCGCCATCCCGTGGATGATGAACAACGGCTACACATTATTCGGCGACTTGCTCGAACAACACGCGCCCGGCAGTTCGGTCATCGCCGCGCTTGCCCAACGCATCGTGCCGTTTGAGCCGGTCGTCACGGCACAAGTTCTCAACCTCGTGCTCGTACTCGGCACAACATTGCTCATATACACACTCGCCCGTCGCTTGAGTGACGGCGATAGCGTGACCATCATCGCATCGCTGTTGATATGGGCGTTGTGGGAGCCGGTCTACGGCAATATCTTGTTTTATTTCGACAGCATCGTCGGGGCGTTGCTGTTGTTGATTGTGCTGCTATGGCACACACTATCGCACAATGCGCACAGGTGGGTTGCGCCGTTCGCTGCCGGGTTGACACTCGGCGCGGCGACGCTCGCGAAACAACATGCTTATGCTGCTGTCGCGGCTTTCGCATTGTGGCTGCTCATCACACGGCAGCAGCGTCGCCATCACCGACGCGAGTGGCTCCTCTATCTCGGCGGAGTGGCGCTACTCCCTGTGCTGACCCTCATCATCGCGTCATCAGATGGCACACTTGACAATTATCTCTATTGGAATTGGGCATATAATCTCTCCGGCATTATGCCCGGCGTCGCTTTCACCGGCGACTTTTTGCGCAAGATTTTGTTGACAAACGCGCTCGTCCCCGCATTCATGTTGATGGCACTGCGCGACTTCAAGCAGCGTCCGTTGGGGTTGCTCATCGCGTTGTTATGGGCAGCGGGTGCGACGACGATTTTCCCGCGTCCCGGCGAGATTCATGTCATGGCGCATCTGCCCTTGACGGCCTTGATGTCCGGCCTCGTCATCGGGCAATTGCGCCCCGCATTCGACCGCGCAAACTTCCGCCAGCAAATGATGAATGCCCGCATTGCCGACCTCACGCTCGGTGGAATCGCGCTCAGTCTCGCCGTCGGGTGGCTGTGGACAGGCGCGACTCCCTACATCACCGGGCCGCTCGGTCGTGGTCGTATCCCCGCGTATGATGAATTCCGCCCCCTTGTCGCTCAATTGCAAGCGCTCTCGCAACCCGGCGATACGCTATTCATCTTGCCCGAAACCGACAGCACGCCGCAAATCCATCAGATGAGCGCGATGCTGCCGCCCCAAACATGGATAAAAGGCTGGTTTTGGTATTTCGATGCGCCGGGTATTGTCGAGACGTTATTGACCGAGTGGGAAAGCGCCCCGCCCGATTTCATCGTCTATTTCCCCGAACTCGAATCGGCTGGGCAGCCGGGAATTGAGGCATTGCTGATGTTCATGCGCGAGCATTACGAACCGGTTGCGCAAGTTGATGCCGTCGTCTTTCATGGCGATGCCGTCATTTACCGATTCGAGGAATAGGGCATACAAGCATCACAAAATAATTATCGTGTACTCAACGCGGCTACGAATCGTTCAGCACACGTTGATAAACTTCAAGCGTGCGTTGTGCCGTTTTGCGCCAGCTAAATTGTGTCGCACGCGACAGCCCCTGTGTAATCATCGCCTCGCGCAGCGGCTCTTGCAATAAGAGCGCGATGATGGCCCCGGCCATCCGGCGCGGACTGCCGTCTTTGACGAGATAGGCACCATCGCCGACAATCTCTTCCATGATAGGAATCTCATTGGCGACGACCGGCGTACCACTCGCCATCGCCTCGACAACCGGTAAGCCAAAGCCTTCGTACAAACTCGGATAAACGAAGACATGCGCCAAGCGATACAGCGATGGTTTGTCGGCTTCGTCAACATAACCAATCCAGTGAATATGATCGCTAAGATTAAGTTCGTCGGCGTAGGCTCGCATATCGGGGAAGCGCTTCGTGCCCCATTGTGGTTCGCGCCCGGCAATAACAAGCGGGACATCGTGCCCGTCCAACACATACGAATAAGCGTACAACAATTGATTGACTTGCTTGCGCCAATCGAAGCCGCCGAGATAGAGCACGAATTCGTCCGGCAAATGATACTTTTCGCGCACAGCAGCGTCGCGTTCTGCGCCCATTCGCGGATGATAGACTTCATCGGCGGCGAGATAGGTCACCGTCACCTTATCGGGCGGCATGTCAATATACACGATGATGTCATTCTTCGCATTCTCGCTCAACGTCAAAATGTGTGCTGATCCACGCGCCGACGCCCGCACGAGCGATGTATACAAACGTCCGAAAAATCCGGTCGCATAATATTCGGGATACACGAGGGGAATCACATCGAGCACGCTTGTCACCAGCTTTGCAGGGGACGAAAAGGGCGCCCCCCAATAGGGCACATGCGCAATGTCTGCGCCAACTCGAGCGACCATCTGTGGGAATGTGCGCTGCTCAAACAACACCTTGCCAATTTTGCCGCCGCGTCCACTTGTCATCACAAGGCTGACATCTTTCGGCAAATCTTCCGGCGAGCGATACCCCGGCGGTAACACAAGCGTCATCTGTAAATCGGGCACGACTCGCCGCAGATAATGCAGTAAGCGTCGGATATATTGCCCGCTACCTGTATGCGGTTGATTCCAAAACCAGCCATTATAGGCAATGTGCATCGAGGCGTGATTCCTGTGGTGGTAAAATAGCTCACATTCGTAGGGACAGTATAACCGCAATCGCGGCGAAAATCTTTACCTCGAAGGGATGAAAATGATGTATGTAGGGCATTGCACGCAATGCCCCAACGGATTTTTTCTGTGTCTCTATGACGCTACGTTGAATCGTTTCGTTTTTCTTTGCGGCTTTTGCGCTCTTGGGGTCTTTGCGGTTTAATATCGTTTTATTTTAGAGGAAATTGAACGTTATGGACAATCGATTAGAAGCACAAGTTGGGGTGGCATTACTCAAGCATCGATGGACGATAGGCTGTGCCGAGTCGTGTACCGGCGGGTTGGTTTCGCACCGCATCACGAATATTCCGGGCAGCTCCGCATATATGATGGGGGGCATCGTCGCCTACGATTATGGCATCAAGCAGCGCGTACTCGGTGTGCAAGAAGCGACACTCGTGGCTTATGGTGCCGTCAGCGCCGAAACAGCGGGAGAAATGGCGCAAGGGGCGCTACGAGTGCTCGATGTTGATGTCGCCATCGCGATTACGGGGATCGCCGGGCCGGGCGGCGCTACGCCGGGCAAGCCGGTCGGCCTGACGTACATCGGCATCGCTACACAGACGGGTATCCTCAAAGTACAGCGTCATATATGGGAGGGTGACCGCGAAACCAACAAAGCACAGAGCGCCGACGCCGCGTTGCAATTGATTCTCGATACGTTGAACGAGATTGAATGATTGTGATCAGCCATCCATGAGGGGCGAAGCAGCGAAGCACGCAACATGTTTTATGAGAAAATCTTGGCACACTCGGCGTCTTTACGGTTTAATAAACCGGACAACTTTTGTTATCATCTAAGTTGCTTATTTCTACACTTATTTCTACACTGGAAAGCTGAGCGACTGTTATGAAAATTGTCAACGTCACGCCGCTTGTGATGGGTACGGAATGGCGCAATATCACCTTCCTCAAGGTCGAAACTGACGATGGCTTGACCGGAGTCGGCGAGGCGCGCATCGTGGGCCGCGACGATGCTGTGCTCGGTTATCTCAAAGAAGCCGTGCCGCGCTATGTCCTCAACGAAGACCCCTTCAATATCGAGCGCATCACCGGGCGCATGTTCCGCGAGGATTTTGGTCGCATCGGCGAAGTCGCCACAACCGGCATCGCGATGGTCGAGATGGCATTGTGGGACATCGTCGGCAAGGCCGCGGGGCAGCCAGTGTATCGTTTGCTCGGCGGCGCGGTGCGCGACAAAATCAAAGCCTACGCCAATGGTTGGTATCGTGTCGAACGCACGCCAGACGAATTCCACGCGGCGGCCAAGCGCGTCGTCGATAAAGGGTATCGCGGTCTCAAATTTGATCCGTTCGGCGCGGGTTTTTACGAACTCGACACGGCGGAAAAACGCCACGTCGTCGCGCTCGTCGAAGCGGTGCGCGATGCCGTCGGCCCGGATGTTGAGATTTTCATCGAAATGCACGGGCGCTTCAACCCGATGACGGCAGCACAGATGGCGCGGGAACTTGCCCCGTTCAAGCCATCGTGGTTGGAAGAACCTGTCCCGCCGGAGAATCTCGCAGCGCTCAAAAAAGTGGCGGACGCCATCGCGCCGCTCGGCATTCCAATCGCGACTGGCGAACGTCTGTACACGTTGTATGAATATCGCGAGTTGTTCGAGAAACAAGCGGCGGACATCATCCAACCGGACATCACGATGTTCGGTGGCCTCTTCAACACCAAGAAAATCAGCGCATGGGCGGAGACGTATTACATGCTCGTTGCGCCGCACAATGTCGGCGGGCCGGTTTCGACGGCGGCTTCGCTGCACGTCGCGGCGACATTGCCGAACTTCAAGATACAAGAATTCTTCAACGACTTCGCCAACCCCGAAGTGATGGACGCCGCGCCGGGTGTGCCGCCGGTTGTCGATGGTTATTTTGCATTGCCGGAGGGTCCCGGTCTCGGCATCACGTTGAACGAAGATTTCATCGCTGAGCATCCGCGCCAGCAAATACATTTCAATTTGTTCGAGGATGATTGGCATAAGCGCATCGCCAATGACTGAAATGAGGGTGTCTATGGGACGAGTAGCGAATAAAGTCGCCTTCATCACCGGCGCGGGGCAAGGCATCGGCGAAGCCATCGCCCGCAAAATGTGTGACGAAGGCGCGGCTGTCACCATCGCCGAAACGAATGCGCAGACCGGCGCGGCAGTCGCGCAGTCTTTGACGGACGCCGGGCATCGCGCTTTGTTCGTGCAGACCGACATCACACAGGAAGCACAAGTCGCGGCGGCTGTCGCGCAAACCGTCGAGACATTCGGCCAGCTCGACATTCTCGTCAACAACGCGGGAAAGAATTTTTATTACGACGCCACGCAGATGACCGAGCGCGAATGGGACGAGGCCATGAATGTCGATGTCAAAGGCGCGTGGTTGTGTTGCAAACACGCCATCCCCCACATGGTCGAGCGCGGCGGCGGTTCGATTGTCAACATCGCCAGCATCCATGCCCGCATGACCGTGCCCGGCATTTTCCCGTATGCGGCGGCGAAGTCGGCGCTCGTCGGCATGACGCGCAATCTCGCGCTGGATTGGGGCGTGCAGAATATTCGCGTCAACGCCGTGTGTCCTGGCGCTGTCCGCACCCATTTGATTGAGGAGTGGTTCAACCTGCATGATGACCCACAAGCCGCCGAAGATGCAATGCTCCGTGTCCACGCACTTGGACGCATTGGCACGCCGGAAGAAATCGCCAACTTCGTGACGTTTATCGCCAGCGATGAAGCCAGCTTCATCACCGGTGCGGAATTGTATATCGACGGCGGACTCAGCGCCCGCTTCGCGACATAATTTACATGAGTGTTGCTCTAGGCAATGAACCTATTCTCAAGATAAACACGAAAAGATTCAACGCAAAGACGCAGAGAAAATCTGGTCATTTCCTTGGTGTTCTTGGGGGTTGAATCTCTTTATTATCACGCATCCAACACACCGGCAGGCAAACCGACCGGCAACGGTGCAGGACGCTCACAGGTGCTTGTGATGTTGATATGTGTGCCCTGCTGCGACGACTCGGTGACGGCCTGCATCACATCGAGGACGTGATAAGCGAGGTCGCCACTTGCGCGATGCGCCCTGCCGGAGCGAATCGCGTATGCCATATCCGCGACGCCAATGCCGCGCCCGACATCAGCCGCGTGCGTCAAGGGGACATTGCGCCACACCCGCGACTCGGATGACCAGACCTGCACGACGCCATCAAAACGATTCGGGTCGGGGACGCTGAGTGTGCCCTCTGTGCCGTAAATCTCGATAATTGGTAGACGATGTTGCCACACATCGAAGCTCTTCATCATTGTGACCGTCGCGCCATCAACGAAGTCAATCACGCCGGTCAGATGCGTGGCGACATGCACCGGGATTTCTTGGCCACGGCGTCCTTCACTTGTCGCGATGCGCGTCTCGAATGATCGCTTGACCGAACCGCTCACACGTCGCGCCGGGCCGAGCAAGGTCACGAGCGCCGTCAGATAATACGGCCCCATATCGAGCAACGGCCCGCCGCCGACAGCATAATAAAAGGCAGGATTAGGATGCCAACTTTCGTGCCCATGATTCGCCATGAAAGAGGTCGCCGCGATGGGCGTGCCGATTGCGCCATCGTCAATCAGCTTACGACACGTTTGTATGCCGCCGCCGAGAAAGGTGTCCGGCGCACATCCGACGCGCACATTGGCTTTCCGCGCCGCATCGAGGACGCGCTTGCCATCCTCACGAGTGACGGCGAGCGGCTTCTCTGAATAAACATGCTTGCCCGCATTGATGATGTCGAGGCTGACGTCAACATGAGCGCGGGGAATCGTCAGGTTGATGATGATCTCAATTTCAGGATGCGCCAGCAAGTCAGCGATGCTGAGCGCCTGCAAGTTGTGCTCGGCAGCGAATTGCTCAGCACGTTGATGATCGATGTCTGCACAGGCGATGAGATGAACAAGCGGGAATTGCCCACAGCCCTTGACATATTGCGGTGCGATATTGCCGCAGCCGATGATGCCGACATTGACCGTATCGCTCATACGCCCGCCGCCCACAACATGCCACGCCCGACAATCTCGCGTGCCTCGGGCACATCGAAATCTTTGCGCACATGACCGAGCGATGTGTAAAAGACCCGCGCCGCGCCATAGCGTCGCGTCCACACGACCGGCATGACGACGCCCGCAATCCACGAGTCGTAGTCGCCGCTAAACGTCGTCGTGGCTAGCACATTGTTGGACGGGTCAACGTGCATGTAATATTGTTCGCTGTGCATCGCGAAGTCGCTCAGCCCGTGGGTGATGGGATGTTCGTGATTGGTGATATTGACGGTGTAGTCGATGATATTGCCCGGATGCGCGACCCATTGCCCACCGACCATGTATTGATAATTGACATTATTGCGGAACGAATCCGCCATGCAGCCGTGCCATCCGGCGACATTGACACCGCTCTTGGCCGCTTCGAGCAGTCCGGCTTCTTGTGCATCGGTGATCGTGCTCATCGTCACCGTCGGCACAATGAGATCGAAGGTCTTCAAATGGGCGACATCGAGATAACTGTCGAGCGTGTCCGAAATTTCAACCGTAAAGCCCTCGGCTTCAAGCAATCCGGCGAACAGGTCAACCCCGAGTTTCGGCTCGTGGCCTTCCCACCCGCCCCACACAAATAATGCCGATTTCATAAATCGCTGTCCTTGATGTTGGTTGACGATAACGTGGCGTAGTATAGCGGATTTTGTTCTAAGCGGCAGATTGTGATTGGTAAATTCTCACAACCACTTACTTTGCGTCTTTTGCAACTTTGCGGTTAAATCAACATAAATCAGAGCAAGGATGGGAGCGATGGATATTACGGAATTGACAGCACATCTCTCGCGCCATGCGCAAGTCATCGCACAGATGACGCACGATGTTTCTGACGAGCAGGCGCGTTGGAGACCGGATGCCGACTCGTGGTCAATCCTTGAAGTCATCAATCATCTCTATGATGAAGAGCGCGAAGACTTCCGCGCTTTCATACAACATATTTGGGATGATGGCGGCAAATGGCCCGGCATCAACCCGCAAAGTTGGGTGACGGAACGCGGTTACAATCAACGTGATATACAGGAGTCGACGATCAATTTTTTGTACGAACGGGAGCTGTCGTTGCAATGGTTGCGCGACCTCGATGCGCCGGATTGGGATGCGACATGCGAGACATTGTGGGGGCACATCAGCGCCGGGGATGTGATGGCGGCGTGGGTCGCGCATGACTTGTTGCACATCCGCCAATTGACGGAATTGCATTACGCCTACACACAGCAGCTTGTCTCGCCATACGTCATGCGCTATGCCGGGGAATGGTAGCCGCGGCACTTTGTATCTTTGACACATCGCCGATATACGTTAAGATTTCACCGTTATTGATTGTACGGCTGAGAGAAGACTCGACTTCGATGACCGATTGGCGTTCGATTGTGGAAGAGCAAATTCTGAAGGCGATTGGCGACGGCACGATGAAAGATTTGCCCGGTGTTGGCAAGCCGTTGCGTCTCGATGACGACCCGCACACCCCGACGGAGTTACGCCTCGCACACAAATTGCTCAAGGAGAATGATCTCGCGCCGGAGTGGATTGTGATGGGGCGCGAAATCGAACGGCAGCGCGACCTGCTGCGGCAAAATATGCAGCGTGGTATGAAAGCCTACAAAGGTGCCTTGGGTGATGCCGCACGCCTCAGCGACGCCGAGCAATCATCTCGGCGTCGTGAACGCGCCGAGGCGACATGGCGTACTGCACAACAGGCTTTTGACGAAGCGATACAACACCTCAACCGGGCGATACTCGCTTACAATCTCAAAGTGCCGCCCGGCATCGACCAAAAACCTTTGTTAGATTTGCAGCGCGAATTGCAGCGGCTGCAATAGCAAACCCCACCCCTAAATCCCCTCCCCGTGTACGGGGGAGCGCGTAGAGACAGCCTTTTGGAGGGCGCTTTTTTCGCGCATCGCTCCCCCTCTCCGCCTGCGGAGAGGGGGCCGGGGGGTGAGGTGTTTAGCTTTCGCTTTCGGCTTCTTCTGCCGCAGCTTCTTGTGCGCCTTCGTTCAAGCCTTCGCGGAAGTTGCGCACCGCGCTGCCGAGTTCGCCACCGATTTTCGACACCCGACCGACGCCGAAAAGGATGATGACGATGAAGAAGATGATGAGAAGCTCGGTTGTTCCTAAACTACCCATGTTGACTCAACCTTTTGGTTAATTGAACTTTCGTCCTCTATAGTACCACTTTTCAGCGCTTGCGCGTAGGTTTTGCTTGCAATTGGTCGTATACGCGATTGGCTTGCCATTCACGCGCTAAACATACATAATGAAGGCAGACTTATTGTTTATTGCATTCTGTAGGTGATTGCACAATGCCGCATCTCTTCATCAGTTACGCCAAAAAAGATACGCGCCAACTCGCCCTCGCCTTGGCCGATGCGCTCAACAACATCGACGGCTTGACCGCGTGGGTAGACCGGTCGTTGCGTGCAGGCCGTGCGTGGGAGCTTCAGATTCAGGAGCAGATTGATCGCTGCGACGCGATGATCGTCCTGTATTCGCCGGACATCAATCGTCACAAAAATGGCAAACCTGAAAGCTACGTGCTGACCGAAATCGCCTATGCCAAATACACGGCGCACAAGCCCATCATCCCCGTCATGGCGCAGACGACCGACCCGCCGATTTCATTGACGATGGAGCATTACATCGACTTCACAATGGACGGCTTGACGTTGGATGATCTTGTCGCGGCCTTGTGCGATGAATTGGAGGTTGAACATTCAGCATCCGGTGCATCTGTCGCGCCATTACCACAACCGGCTGACCCCACCGCCGCAGCGATACAACATGCCCGCGCATTCACGGGCAAGCGCAATCGAGATTGGCAACCTTATGTGACCACATTCTCCGATCTCAAAATCCCGGATATGCCATTTTGCCTTGTGCCCGCCGGTGAATTCATCATGGGCAGTGATGATATTGACCGTGCAAAACCCGCGCACCCACAAATCATCGAACAACCGTATTGGATCGCGCAGTATCCGGTCACCAACCGGCAGTGGTTCATGGCAGTGCAAGCGGGTGTGGTCAGTGAACCGCATAATATTGGTGATGTGCTAAAGTGGTATCGCGATGATGCCATGCTTGATGCGCCGGTCGCCGGTGTCGATTGGTTCATGGCACGCGATTTCGCCGCGTGGCTCGGTTGCCGTTTGCCGACTGAACGCGAATGGGAATACGCGGCGCGGGGTGTCGAGAATTGGGTTTATCCGTGGGGCAATGATTGGAATCCTGATTTTGCTGTTTGGAGCGAAAACAGCGACGGTAAACCGGCAGTGGTGATGGCAAAACCGGAAGGCGCGAGTTGGGTTGATGCCCGGCACATGAGCGGCAATGTGTGGGAGTGGACGAGTTCGCTCTATGAAGCCTATCCGTATCACCCTGATGATGGGCGTGAACGCGACACGGGTAATAGCACAGATGTTCGGCGGGTGGTGCGCGGCGGCTCGTTCTTCTTCAATTCGGATGTTGCGCGTGCCGCTTACCGCTACTCCCGCTACTCGAGCTACCGTTTCTACTCCAGCGGGTTTCGTGTTGTTGTGTCTTCTATTCTCATTTAATCTTTTGACCACTGAATCACTGATCACTGCACACTGATGGGCGGCGAAGCCGCCCTGTGAATCCTGAATCTCGCCGCAGGCGAATCGCACAAAAAATACACGATATTATGATAATATAATGTAGGGGCGACGCATGCGTCGCCCCTACGGAATAACGAACGCAATATAGCCACATTGCAAGTTGCCCCTGAAGCGCAACAATGCTAGACTCCGGCATGGATGGGGATGTGATATGCGAGCGCAATCTCAATCGCGTTTGTCGTCGGGGCGACCCGGCGGGTCGTACCCTACCATACGGCAACATGATAACGGTGGGCGCGGCATATCGTGCATTTGTCGTCGGGGCGCCGTATGCGTCGCCCCTACCATGCGGCAACATGATAACGGCGGGCGCGGGTACGGCATATCGTGCGTTTGTCGTCGGGGCGCCGTATGCGTCGCCCCTACCATGCGGCAACATGATAACGGCGGACGCGGGTGCGGTATATCATGTGGTTTTCGTCGGGGCGCCGTATGCGTCGCCCCTACCATACGGCAACATGATAACGGCGGGCGCGGCATATCGTGCGGTTTTCGTCGGGGCGCCGTATGCGTCGCCCCTACCATACGGGAACATGATAACGGTGGGCGCGGCATATCGTGCGGTTTTCGTCGGGGCGCCGTATGCGTCGCCCCGACCATGCGGCAACATGATAACGGCGGGCGCGGCATACCGTGCCCC
>RFIA01000303.1 GCA_003695675.1 Chloroflexota bacterium | reverse complement strand
TGTCACGTCCGAGACGATATGTCCACGCGACAGTCAAGACACCAAACAACACCGACAGGATGCGCATCGTCGATGGCAACCAACCCGTTAGGCTCACCCACGCACCGAGCAAGATGAAATAACCGGGCGCATGATTCGGGCTGTTGGCACGAACCGCCGACCATGTATCCACTGGCGAATATTGCCGCGTGAGACCACCGATGTGCCCAATAGAAGTCAACTCATCCGACCCAGCCACATCCATATCGATGCCGCGCAAGCCTAACCAAAATGTCAACAGCAACACTGGAATCACGAGCCACCATCTATATATCGCGAGTATCATCAACGACATTCTCCCATCCGTGTGTATCGGCGGCATATTATAACCACCGGCACGAATGCGATGAAGATGAGATTAATCGGCACGATGTTCACCCGGCTTCAAATCGCCGGCGAGCCACGGCATCGCATAACCGATGAGGAGATGCGCGGCTTCGGCCAATGCGTTGCCGAGTTCTTCAGTCGATTTGAATGTCCACCAATGATCGGATGATGGCAGAATAGCGACGCCGAAATCTTCGACGACGAGGGCGCTCAATGTACGACGCGTGTATCGCGGATGTGTGCTGACGAGGCTTGCGTTTACATTATCGCTGCGAATGACGGAGACTCGAAAACGCGATGGCATCCCCGATGCCCACTCGCTGTCCGAATAGGCGAGATGCTGAAACTCGATGAAGCCGTACAAGTCATCATCAAGCGGTTTGACAAAACGGAACATGCCGCCCGCCCACTGCACCGGTTGCTCTTCAAGAATATAACCGGCAGCATCGAACGGCTGCCCCATGACTGTCAGCAAGATCGAACGAAAATATTCATTGGCAGATTGTCGGTCAGTCATCAGGTACTGAGCAACTCACGAACTTCCTCGACCGTCGTGACCGGCATCTGACAGGCAAAATTCTCGCAGACATAAACCGTCGGCTTGCCCTGCCGCATCACGCGATAATCAAGCAGAGGGATCGTCGTCTCGCCATCGACATCTTCCGGCGACAGCGCGACAATCACATTCGGACGATACGGTTTGCGCACGACATCGAGCAGCGCATTCGTGTCAGCATCATCCTTCGCGCCGACGACTGCCACCTCTGCCACACCATTGACGAGCATATCAACCGCGTTGAGCGCCTCGCCAAAAGCCTGTGGATACTGCCGCATCGCATTGATGAGCAACCGCAGCGTGCCGCGCGCCGCCTCATCGTAACGGGCATCGCCGGTATACGCCGCCAGCCGGATCAATTGCCGCGCCATCATCGCATTGCCGGACGGCGTGGCGTTATCTTGCAAATTGCGTGGCCGGACGATGAGTGTTTCGTGGTCGTCGCTTGTATCGAAGAAGCCGCCCTCCTCAGCCGCGAAATGTTCCAGCACGACATCGGCCAAGCGCCGCGCCTCGACGAACCACCGCTCATCGAATGTCGTCTGATACACTTCGAGCAAGCCGTCAATCAGGTTGGCGTAATCTTCGAGATAGGCGTTGATTTTGCTCGTGCCGTTTTTATATGTGCGCAGCAGGCGACCATCATCCGTCATGAGATTGTCGAGCAAGAATGCAGCATTGCGGACGGCGGCTTCGCGGTAATCATCGCGCTCAAGCACACGCGCTGCCTCAGCGATACTCGCCAGCATCATCCCATTCCACGCCGTTAGAATCTTGTCGTCCAAAGCGGGTGGGATGCGCGTCGCACGATGGGCGTACAATATCGCTTTGATGTCCGCGATTTTCTCATGCAGGGCATCAACCGTCATATCGAGTCGGCGGGCGACGACATCATCATCGTTGGGCACATACAAAATATTCTTACCCTCGAAGTTGCCGCGTTTCGTCACCCCCCAATACTCAATCGCAACTGCCGCATCATCGCCGAGCAATGTTTCAAGTTCGTCTTGTTCCCAAACGAAGAATTTACCTTCGACACCCTCGCTGTCGGCATCCGTTGTGCTGTAAAATCCGCCCTCGTCGGCGGTCATCTCGCGCAACACATAATCGTAAATTTCTTGCGCGATTCGTTTGAAGAACGGATTGTCCGTCACCTGCCATGCTCGAACATACATGCGGCTGAGTTGCGCATTGTCATAGAGCATCTTCTCGAAGTGCGGCACAAGCCACACGGCATCGACGCTATAACGATGAAATCCGCCGCCAATTTGGTCGTAAATGCCGCCGCGCGCCATTTTCTCAAGCGTGAATGTGACGATATGCAGCGCGTGTTCGCTGTTTGTGCGGGCATATTGCCGCAATAAAAGTTCGAGATTCATCGGCTGTGGGAACTTCGGTGCGCTACCGAAACCGCCGTGCGTCATGTCGAATGTCTGTCGCAATTGCGTCATCGCATTGTTGAGCAAGTCGGCGTTGAGCGCGTCATCAGACCCACCGATGCCGAGTGTACTGCGGTCGAGCGAGTCGACAACTTGCCCGGCGGATTGCTCGACTTCATGGCGCTTGTTTTGATACGCATCCGCCACGCCTTCAAGCACTTGTTTGAAGGCGGGCATCCCAAAGCGCGGTTCTTTCGGGAAGTACGTCCCGCCATAAAATGGACGTCCATCGGCAGTGAGGAACACCGTCATCGGCCAGCCGCCATGCCCTTGTGTAAACATCTGTACCGCCTGCATATAAATATCATCGACATCGGGGCGTTCTTCACGGTCAACCTTGACGTTGATGAAGTGCGTGTTCATGATTGCGGCAGTGGCTTCGTCTTCAAAGCTCTCGTGTGCCATCACATGACACCAATGACAGGCACTATACCCCACACTGAGCAATATTGGTTTGTCTTCCGCTTTTGCTCGCTCAAACGCCTCGTCGCCCCATGGATACCAATCGACGGGATTGCCGGCATGTTGCAGCAAATACGGACTCGTTTCGTGTTGCAAACGATTCATTACGCAATCCAATGTATTCTCAAGTGATTCAGTGTGTCTATTCTACTTGAAAGATGTGATTTGTCATACGGGGGACGCGCTATTTCTCTTGCTTGTTGACCTGCGAGGGGAGACGTGTCATCTGAAAGAGATCGCGAGTCGTCGTATAATGCGGGCCGCCAAGACGCCCGACGACATGGAGTTTTTGCGGATCAATTTTGTAATCCCCGGCATACACGGCGTCGTCAACATGAATGTAAACGACGCTGCATATCATCAAGTCGCTGCGCCCCAATTCATTCTCTAAGCGCACACTTTGATGGAGCTTGCATTCAAATTGAATCGGGCTTTCTTGGACACGCGGCGGCGATACAACAACAGACGCTAACGGTGTGACCCCCGCAAATGCAAATTCGTCGATTTCTGCTGGGAGTTCGGTCGCCGTCTTGTTCATCGCTTCGGCAGTCGCTTCGGTAACGATATTCACGACGCATTCACGAGTCGCCATCATGTTGTTGTAGGTGTCTTTTTCCAAGCGATTGCCATCCGCATATCCGACACTGAAAACAATTGTCGGTGGCATGACGGCCATGCCGTTGAAAAAACTAAACGGCGCCAGATTGCGCCCTCCGTCGGCACTCAGCGTACTCACCCACGCAATCGGACGCGGCACAATCGCACTGCTGAGCAATTTATACGACTCATCTTTTGATAAATCACCGGCTGCAAAACCGATCATAAACACTCCTTGAAAATAGAACGGATCAACCGCAAAGACGCCAAGAAAAACTGTCGGCGCTAACCGTCATATACATAAGAGCGCCTCATCACAAAACAAAGAGCGGCCAAAACCGCTCTATTCAAGATGATTTTAAGGTGATATGTGCTTGCTAATCATTGCGCACATCGAGAATATCACGCAAGGCATCGCCGAGGAAGTTGATACTCAACACGGTAATCATGATCGCCATACCGGGGAAAATCCCCAACCACCATGCTCGCGAAATGAATGTTCGAGCGCTGTTGACGATGAGTCCCCATGTCGGCGTCGTCGGCTTCACGCCGAGACCGAGAAACGACAAACCGGCCTCGCCGAGAATGGCATACGATACGCTGAGTGTCGCTTGCACAATGACCGGGGCGATAGCATTCGGCAGCACATGCCGCAGTATAATCCAATTATTGGTCGCGCCCACCGACTGCGCCGCCATGACATATTCTTCCTCGCGAATCTGAAGCACCATGCTGCGGGCAATCCGCGCGAAATCATCGAGGAAGGCCAATGAAATCGCCACAATCACATTCGTCAACCCCGTGCCGAACACCGCCACCAAATATACCGCGATAATAAAATTCGGAAACGCCCATTGCAAATCGATATAGCGCATCAGGATCGTATCAATCCAACCGCCATAATAGCCGGCCACAAGACCCATCGTCACACCGAGCACCATCGAAATGGAAACCGTCGCCACCCCGACCAAAAGCGAGATGCGCGTGCCATACAAAATCCGCGTGAACAAATCGCGACCGAGATCATCTGTGCCGAGGATGTGGGTACGCTCAGCCCCATTGATGCCTTTAATTGACGGCCCTTCAAGAAAAGCATAATCTTGTGACTGTGGATCATAAGGCGTGATAAACGGCGCGAAAACCGCCCCAAAAATAATCACGCACAGAATGATTAAACCGGCGGTCGCCCGTTTGTCGCGCAACAACAATTTATGAATCGGTGGCCGGGTTGTGGATTGTGGAAGCGCAAGATCGTCCCCACCGTCTAATACAATACTTTTGCCCCGCGTGATTGTTTGTGCCATAGCCTATTTCTCATAACTATCGTAATTAATACGAGGGTCGATCACTTTATACAATATATCAACAAACAGATTTGTGAATACCAACAGCACAGCCACCAGCAAAATTGCCCCCTGTACAACCGGATAATCGCGATTGAGAATGTTCGCAATCAATACCTGACCAAGCCCGCGAATGGCGAAGACATTCTCGACAACAACTGTGCCGGAAAAGAGCAGCGCCATTGAAATACCCATGACTGTCACAACCGGGATGAGTGCATTGCGCAGTGCGTGCCGGGCGATCACCTGTTGCTCCTTCAAGCCCTTGCTGCGTGCCACGGTGATGTAATCTTGCTGCAATACTTCCAGCATCGCCGAGCGCGTGATCCTTGCAAGCGCCGCAGAAAATGGCAACCCCGCCGCCAACGCAGGCATAATCAAATGCGACAACCACGGCCAAAACCCGTCAGAAAGCGGTTTATAGCCAATGGCGGGCAACCAGCCAAGCGTGGAAGCGAAGATAATAATCAAGACAATGCCCATCCAAAAATCGGGCATACTGATACCGAGAAAGGCAGCAAATGTGAAGCTGTGATCCCAAACAGAATATTTTTTAACGGCGGAGATAATCCCAGTCGCCAAACCCAAGGAAAACGAGATGACAAACGCAATTGTCGCTAACGACAGAGTCCGCGGAATCGCTTCGACGATGATGCGGTCTACGGAGACATGACTGCCATAAATCGACTGACCGAGATCACCTTGCAGCGTGTTGCGCACCCAGAATATATACTGAATATACACCGGACGATCTAATCCCATTTTTGCTCGGATTGCATCGGCAGCCGTTGGGTCAACATCGGCGAGTAATGCCTGAATCGGATCGCCGGGGACGGCACGCAACATGAAGAATACGAGCGTGCCGACAGCCCAAATCACAAGTAAAGCCTGTATCGTGCGCCCCAGAATATAACGTCCCATATATGAATACCTTATCAAATAAACGCGGACTTAACTTGCGCTTGCGAAGGAATCAACAGTCTTCTATTGAGAAAATCTGTTGCAGGGCAGTGTATCCCCCTGCAACAGATTGTTGTTACTAACGAAACACCTTAGCTAATCGTCACGCGGTCGAGGTCAACTAAGCCCGGAATACGACTCTCGTCCGGGAAGTTGACTTCGCTGCGGAAAACAAGGATGTCTAGCGGGTGATGGGTGAAGA
>RFIA01000044.1 GCA_003695675.1 Chloroflexota bacterium | reverse complement strand
GTCTGCACGAGAATCTCATCTGCCTGTGGCGCGGGCAGTGTCTCTTCGACCCACGTCAACCGACGCGGTGCGGTCAACAGCAATGATTGTCGTCGCAAAAGAAACTCGCTATCGTAAAGCGCCATGCGGCAAAACAGCATGAACCCCGCGCACGATGTTCACCGTCTGCGTGATGCGCATATCGACGACGCTGCCCATCAAAGCCAACGCGATTTTCGGCTCGACATCATAACGTGCCGCGACGAGTGTTTGCATCGCGGCCTGCGCATCATCGTAAGCTGTTTGCAAATCTTCGTCGAAGCCGAAGGTCAACCAACCCTGCGGCGTCTTGGCATAAGCGGTCGGCAAGAGTGGATTCTCGACCAATTCAAATGTGACATCGACGAGCGACATCGGGCATTCAATCGCCGTCCCGCCGCTTTCGCCGTCGCCCTGCGCGGCATGACCATCGCCCAACGAAAATAAGCCACCTTCAACCGCTATCGGCAGATACAATGTGCTGCCCGCGACGAGTTCTTTACAATCGATATTGCCGCCGGTCGCACGCGGCATCGTCGTCCGATGAATGCCCGCTTCAGCCGGTGGCATCCCCATCACACCCATGAACGGTCGCAGTGTCACCGTATGCCCGAGATGGTTGCGCCCGATCATCGTCTCGGCATCAAGCGCCCACAAAATCACCGGCAGATCGTCTTTTTGTTCGGGCGGCACACTCGTCCACGGTTGAGTCCAACCCCATTGACCGGGAACGATGCGATTGATGTGAATCGCTAACATCATACCCGGCTTGGCACCTTCGACAGCAATTGGCCCGCACAGTGCATGACCATCGTCTTGTGGCGACACACGCGGACGAAATGAGCCGCCGAGCGCTTTGCGTGTCGCCGGTGGGTTATCCAATGTGCCGTGCCATGTTCCAATCCAATCGGCGTCGAGGGTTTGATAGCGCACGGTGTCACCCGATTGAATCGTGAGAATCGGCGCGAGGTCGCGCGAGAAGTGTCCATGCAGGGTATCATTTTGCGGTGTGATGGTGTGGGTAGCGCTCATTGTGGATTTCCCTTATGTTATGGTTGCTGTGAAATATCGCCATTTATAACGCATCACCTGTGATGGTGCGACAATGTGCGTTAAGATTGTTGCACTTGATTCGATCAAACAAGGGGGAGACGCATGTCTCGGACAATTGTATTTGATGTCAATGAAACGCTGCTTGACCTGAACGCACTCAATCCACATTTTGAGCGCATCTTCGGCGATGTCGCGCTCAAGACGGCGTGGTTCAAGCAAGTGTTGCAAACCGCGCTTGTGATGACCGTGCTCGGTGAGTACACCGATTTTGGCAGCGTCGGTGGGATTGCGTTGGACATGACCGCGCTGCGGCAAGGTGTGACGCTCAGCGATGATGACCGCGCCGCGATTCGCGATACGATGCTCAATTTGCCGCCACATCCCGAAGTGCCGGAAGCATTGACGCGCCTCAAGAATGCCGGATTTCGTCTCGCCGCGCTAACGAATTCCGCACAACAAGCCGCCGAAACACAATTGACGAATGCGGGCTTAGCGCCATTGTTCGAGCATAAGATGTCGGTCGAAGCCGTGCGACGCTTCAAACCCGCCGCCGAAGTTTATAATATGGCTGCGGAAGCACTCGGCGAAGCACCGAGTAACCTGCGGATGGTCGCCGCGCATGATTGGGATGTGGCCGGAGCGATGCACGCCGGTTGGCGGGGCGCATTCGTTGCCCGACCGGGCATGGTCATCGCGCCGCAAGCCGAGCATCCCGACATCATCGGCAGCGACATGACCGAAGTGGTCAACAAGATTCTCGTGGTCGATGTGTGATTGAGGACTTACGCAGTATCTTCATCCTCAGCCTCTTCATCTTCGGGAACGGCTTCCCACACTTTGTTGGCGATGTCGATGAACAATTGCCCGTTGAGATGATCGATTTCGTGCTGAAAGATTCGCGCTAACCAACCCTCTGCCTTGATGCGCATCGGTTTGCCGTGCCGGTCGAAGCCCTTGACGGTGACTTTATCGGGACGGTCAACCGCGCCGTAATAACCCGGAATCGACAAGCAGCCTTCGACGCCTTCGACGATGTTTTTGCTCGCTTTCACGATGTCCGGGTTGGCGACGATGTACACCTTCCCGGCTTCGTCGCCATATTCTTCACGACTCGCCTCGTCGTCCGGCAAACGGACGACAATCACCCGTTGACTGACGCCGACCTGTGGCGCGGCTAAGCCGACCCCCGGTGCAGCAATCATCGTCTCGACCATATCATCGACGAGGCGTTGGAATTTTTTGTCGAAGCTCGTGACCTTGCGTGCTTTCTTGCGCAGCACATCGTCACCGAGCAATACAATTTCGCGTAATGCCATCTGGTCTATCTCGTTCTTTACCCCTGTATACCGCACATAACATTATCATCGACTCGCGCCAATTGTCCAGAGAGCACACAGCAAAGATTGAGGCAACCGCCACGACAAAGTAAACGATTCCACGCAGAGACGTAGGGAAAGCAGAGAAAATCCACCATTTGCTTTGCGTCTCTGTGGTTCAATGGCTGCTCAATCAATGCAAACGTTCCGCGCTTACCGCGCCCGGATGCGCGTCGTTGAGGAGCATATCGACAGCGCGTTCGGCCACGCCCGCGCCGAGTGACAGGCCATGCCCGGTGAAGCCGACCGCAAAACCGATGCGCGGCTTGTCCGGCAGGCGACCGACAAGCGGCATCCCATCGACGCTAAAACCCATGATGCCCGCCCATCGGCGTTCAATCGGCGCATCGACATCGGGGAAGCGCTCACGCAGATAATTCTCAAGCACTTGTTGCACCGGGTCGGTGATGCGGTCGTCGGTCGTGCCGCCTTCAAGCGCTTTGTTCTGTTTGCGTCCGCCGCCGATGAGTAAACGCCCATCGAATGTGTCGCGATAATACATGTAGCCGTAGTCGCTGTAACCACACGTATTCAGCACCGGGCCATTTTTGAGCGGCGCCGTCACAATGACTTGTGCCCGCGTCGGGATGATCTTGCCGACGAAGTACGGGTCGATTTGTGGTGAGTAGGCATTCGTACACAACAAGACATGCTGCGCATGAAAAATAGTCTTGCGCGTGTGGACGACGGCGTATGTGTCATCGGTCTGCGATAAATGATAGACCTCGTTGTTGCTGATGAGTTCCGCGCCGCTTTCACGAAAGATGGCTTCGACGAGTTTGTACGGTTGAATGGCGGCGTCCCACGGTTGCGCGATGGCAGCACAGTACCCGCGATTGAGCGGGTCTTCGCTCAGGAATTCACACGGGATGCCGTCTTCGTTCATCAACCGCGCCGCGACTTCAATTTCGCGCGCTTCATCGTCGGTTTCGGCTAGGAGATACGAGCCGCATTGGTCAAGCGGGACGTTGTTGCGGGCGGCGAAGTCCTGTACATATTGCACCGACCGCCGCGACAAATTCCACACTTCGCGGACGACATCGCGGCCATAACGGTCGATGGCGCTTTGATAATACGAGTCGAGTCCCGTGATGAGAAAGCCCGCGTTGCGGCTGCTCGCGCCCATCGCGAGATCACGCGCATCGGTGACGACAACTTCGCGCCCGGTCTGCGAGACGAAATAAGCCGCCGCGCTGCCGACGAGTCCCGCGCCGACGACGAGCACATCGACCTCACGAATTTCTTGCGAATCATCCGCTTGCCATATTGATACGGTCATGTCACTCCTCATCTATAAGGATAGCAATCATCATTTCTTAGTGCTCTTAATGTCTTAGCGCTTCAATATCTTTCATCGCACTGAGGAGTGAACCTCCGGCGTATATCCCGCCGCTATCGTGCGGACAATTGAACGCGGCGTCAATACACGGACGACCATATTCTCCGGTTTGTTGCGATGTCGTTGATACCCGGCGGGCGACCATTCGTGCAATCTATTTTGCCAGACGAGATAAGCGACATCACGACCGGGCAGCGTTATCATCACGCCATCCGGCAGATTGTCGATGCTGTCGTTGTACGTCACTTGTTGACCGTCGGCGTCGATGCGTTCACGTTGAATGATGTGGTCAACAGCTTCAATGCGTGGATTGGTCGCGGCCAATAAATCGCGATTGGCCTGCAACCACAAGCGTTTGAAGCGATTGTAATCGGCTCGGCGACACTCCGCACACGGACGATGCCCGGCAGCCATCGCCGTCGCTTCGTCGAGAAAGAACAACTCGGTATAGCGTCCCGGCTGCATGATGGGGCGGCGACGATTCTTAAATTCCAACACGCAGATAATCCAACGCTCAAGTGCGTATTGACGCTTAATCGCCCCGTCATCGTCATGCAGCACCCCACGATTGCCCATGAAAGTGCCGCGATGTGGCGTAGCGATGATTTCGCCGAAGGGTGTCACTCGATTTTGTTCGGGCATACGCTTAATTTACCACAAAATCACCCAATGGGATGTCAATCTTTGAATCGCAAAGACACATAAGGCATTGCACGCAATGCCCCAACGGAGAAAGTTTTCTCCTAGGAGAAAAGATATTGAACCGCCAAGACGCCAAGAGCGCCAAGATTTTGAAAAAATCTCTCTGCGTCTTTTGCGTCTCTGCGCCTTTGCGTTGAATCTTTTTATTTTTCTGCTTGCAAACAAACCACCTGAGCAGTTGCGTTGAATCTCACAACTTCAACGGATCCTGAATGATTTCGAGGATGCCCGGGCCCGGTTGCGCGATGAGTTCTTGCAGGCCGTCGCGCACCGCATCGTTACGGCGAATTTGTTTGCCCCAACCGCCACAGCTCTGTGCGAAGTCGGCAAAGTTCGGATTGACGAGACTCGTCTGCCACACCTCAAGTTCGATGTCGCGTTGTTCTTTGCTGATTTTCGCGAGTTGCCCGTTGTTGAGCAGCACGAGTTTAATCGGCATGTCGTATTTGACCGCCGTCGTGAATTCCATCGCGTATTGCCCGAAACCGCCATCACCGGCGACGGCGAATATCGGTTGACCGGGACGCGCCGCCCACGCGCCCATCGCCGCCGGGAATGCGTAGCCAATCGAACCGAGATAACCCGACATGACGACTTCTTGTCCCGGCTTCGTCTCGAAGTAGCGCCCGAATGAATACGTATTGTTGCCGACATCGACGGCGAAGACGGCGTTTTCCGGCGCGAGGTCGCTCAGATGTTTGAAGATGATGGCCGCGTTGACTCCGTTCGCGTCATCTTCTTGCGCACGCAAATCTTTTTCTTTGCGCCAACGATCCCAACGCCCGGCAATCTCGTCGGCGATGAAATCACGCGCCCATGTTTCACCGCCCAACGCTTCGCATAAAATATCGACCGTCGTGCCGATGTCGCCCCACAACGGCACATCGACCGCATGAAATTTGCCGAGCGTCATGCGGTCATAATCGACTTGTATCAATTTCTTGTTGGTCGAGATTCCGGTATGATTCGAGAACGAAGCACCGAGCACAACGAGCACGTCAGCGCGTCCCATCATGCGGCTCGCGACCGGCGTCCCCGAACGCCCGAGTACGCCACAGGCCAACGGATGCGTATCCGGCACGACGCCTTTCGCTTTGAAGGTCGTTATCATCGGCGCGTTGAGCGTCTCGCCGAGTTGGATGACTTTATCGCGATGAAAACGTGCCCCATGCCCGGCGATGATGCTGACGATTTTCGCATCTTTGAGCAAAGCAATTGCCTCATCGATTTGCTCACGCGGCGGGGTGATGGCCGTCGTCGAGACACGACCGCGCTTCGGGGTTTGCGGCAGTTCTTTCATGCCCGGTTTTTGTTGCACTTCGTCGGGGAAAATCAGATGTGTCGGCCCCTGTTCGACAATCGCGTGTTTGAGCGCGAGCGCCATCAACTCGGAGGCATTTTGGGCGTTGAGCACCGTCTGCCCCCATAACGAGACCGCATCAAAGGCCGCCGCGAGATCAATCTCTTGGAATGCGCCCGGCCCAAGCACTTGCGTGTTGACCTGCCCGCACAAGGCGAGCAACGGGGCACGGTCAACATGTGCGTCCCAACAGCCGGTGAGCAAATTGGTTGAACCCGGCCCGGCGATGCCGAAACACGCCGCCGGGTTGCCGGTCAATTTGGCGTAGGCGCCCGCCGCAAACGCCGCCGCGCCCTCATGCCGGATGCCGATGTATGTCAGATTGCCTTTGCGTTCTTGCGTCCGAAATGCTTCAGCGAGGCCGAGATTAGAATGCCCAACCATGCCGAAGACATGCGTCAACCCCCACTCGACCGCGACTTCCATCATCTGATGCGAAATCGTGTATTCATGTTTGACCGGCTCAACAGCCACATAGATACCATCGTCGCGCACTTCAAGCGGGTAACTCGTTGCGTAATCGCCGTAACCTTCGGGCGGGCTGCCATCAATCGGCGAATACTCGTAGCCATGCCACGGGCAAATCACGCAGCCGTCTTCGATTTGTCCCTCACCGAGCGGCCCCCCCTGATGTGGGCAATGATTGTCGAGCGCGTAATATTGGCCCTCAAAGTGCGCGAGGCAAATCGCTTTGACACCGGCGGTGACGGTCGTCACCCGCCCGTCAGGGATAACATCCACATCCGCCACACGATGCCATACGAGGTTGTCTTGCTTTTCCGTCATGCAGATTCGCTCCTGTGTGTAATGCGTCGATTCAACTGTAACGCAAAGACGCGCTGAAGCAAAGTATCCTCACGAATATACATAGGACTTGCGCAGTTGTTCAGAAATCATTAAGCAACCAGAGAATAAATTCTCCGGCTGCCACAAAGCCAAGTACCCTGAAGGGTACTGTATTGGGGCGAATATGCCCCAAACAACCCCTTCAGTGGGTTTGGTATTTCGGTAGCCGGACATTTCAATGTCTGGCGGCACAGTGCAAGATGCCTGATTGCGTAAGTCCTGACACGAAATTTTTGCGCTGCGTCCCGTTGTGCGCTATACTCGTAGTATGATGAAATGCCTGCTCTTTTTCCTCGTGTTGACGCTCTTGCTCGGCGTCGCGGTTGCGCCCTCTGCCGGG
>RFIA01000302.1 GCA_003695675.1 Chloroflexota bacterium | reverse complement strand
TTATTAGATCGCTCTCTAGTAAGGCCATCTGGCTCACCCATCGGCATGATGATGAAACACTTTGTCATGAGACCTCCTCATATTTTTGCCGGATAATCTAACCAACGAGTGTATTATGTATTATGTTTTATGATAATGCAAGTCATGCCAATCGATTAGTAATTTAAGATATTTTACACAAAGCACGCCAACTTAAATTCCAAATGAATACCCAATCGCGACGAGCACCACCATCAACATACCGAGACCGAGTTCTTGAAAGCCGATGACTTTCGGCGGCGACGGTCGGCGATATATCGATAAACCGTGTGCGGCCCGCGCCATCAAGATAATCATCATGACAACGGCCAACACCGGCGCTTCATCAATCATCGCCAACGCAATCACAGCGATGACGGCGACGGCGTGCGCCACAATCGGGATGATGATGTTCGTCGGTTTCTCGAATTCTAAGCGCAAGCGCGAGCGCACATACAACACAGACGGTATCGCCCGTGCCGCGACAATCCCCGATAAGACGAGTGCCGCTCCTCGCGACCACCCACCGGCCAACACAATCGAGCCGCCGACCGCAGCCAATGCCGTCGGCCCGGCGAGTTCCGGCAGTAGAGCGCGGCCTTTGTTGCGGGCGTCATACGCGAGTTGGATCATCACGAACGGGACAGCAAGCGCCATCGGCAGCAAAATGTCAATGTCGGAGAGCGTGACGGCGAGGACGATGCCGACGATGCCAAGCAGCGCATACCCCAATGCGACTCGCTCGGCCAATGCAGTCCGCGCATAACGGCGTCCACGTCGCCGGTCGGTGATGACAACTTTGAGCGGATTGCGCAATAAAAACAAATTGAAGACGGCGATGCCGAGCAATAATCCCGCAAGTGAGGGCGCGACAAGCAAACCGAGCGCAATCGGCTCGAACAAAAAGCCCCAACCGCCATGCTCTGCCGGTAAGGCGACGGCCTTGAATGATGCGCGGGATGATGTCGTGGCGCTCATGATTTAATGACGGGGGTGACTATCAATTAGCGCTGCCCCCGCAGCAGGCCGCGTTTGCCATTGCGATGCCAACGCGGATTTTTGTACGTCTCGTGATGCAGAATGAAATACAACGACAAGGCCGAGACCGCCACGAGTATCAACGCCGGTGCGCCGATACGCGCCAAGCTACCGGCGTCATACGCCGACCAGATTCGTGTGGCGAATGTGTTGAAACCGGTCGGTGCCAGCAGCAATGTCGTCGGCAATTCTTTCATCACGCTGAGGAAGACGAGCGCCATCCCTGCCAAGATTCCGGCGCGTGCCAACGGCGTTGTGATGCGCCACGTCACCTGCCACGAATTGAGACCGAGACAACGGGCGGCGTCTTCATAACGCGGATTGATTTGTGTGAAAGCACTGCGAGTCGCACCGATGCTGAACGGCAAAAAGCGGATCGCGTAACCGACAATGAGTATCGGGAAAGTTTGATACCACGAGTGGGCATAACGTGTCGCGAAGAAGACGAGCGCCAACGCGACGACGAGACCGGGCAACACACTGCCGAGATACGCAACTTTGACGAGGCCATGATTGAAGTGCGATGTTGAGCGCACCGCCAGTATCGCAAACGGTATCGACAACAGGCCGACCGTCAAGGCTGCCGCGCTGCTCGCGCTGACGGTGTTGACGAGCGGCGCGGCGAGATCACCGGCAACGATATTCGCATTCAGGCCGCGTATCAACCACGAAACCATCATCACAAGCGGGACGATGACGCCGATGGTCACAACCGTGCCCATGAAGACGTATGCCGGGATTTTCATGCGTCGCAATGTGACGGGGCGATAGGCGCGTTGTGTGCCCGTCCCAGCGCGATAATTGCGCATATTGAGGGCGACGCGGCGTTCAATCGCCAGAATGCCGAGTGTGATGACGATTAATACCAGCGCGAGCACCGCCGCCCGGCTGCGGTCGAATGAAGATGTGTATTGCAAATAAATCGCACGGGTGAAGACATTGTAACGCATCATCGTCACCGCGCCAAAATCGCTGAGTGCATACAGCGCTGCCAGCAACATCCCGGCGGCGAGTGCCGGTCGCAGTTGCGGCAGTATCACACGACGGAAGACATGCCAACGACTGAGGCCAAGACTGTAAGCCGACTCTTCAAGCGCCGGGTCGAGGTTCATCAACGCGGCGCGGACGGGCAGCATCACATACGGATAGGTGAACAACGTCACACTCAACCACGCGCCGACGAAGCCGTAAATCGATGGCAGCCGCGTCACACCGAGCGGCTCCAGCAAACTTTGCAACTCGCCACGCGGGCCGAAGACCGCAATCAACGTCACCGCGCCAAGATATGACGGGATGACCATCGGCAGCAAGCCGAGTATCAACCACACGCGGCGAAAACGCATCTTCGCTCGCGTCGTCAACCACGCGAAGGGCACGCCAATCAACGCCGCCGAGAATGTGACGGCGACGGTCAACAGCAGGCTGTTCGTGATGATGCCGACTGTTCGTGCCCGCAGCAGATAATCAAGACTCTCGCTGCCCGCGCCGACCGCTCGAATGACGAGATAGACGAGTGGCATCAACACAACCGCCGCGACAAGCGCGGCGATAGGTTGTGAAATGGGTGGGAATTCAAATACAGATGCAGGCTTGCTGCGCGGTTTTGCAATCGCACGGACGGCGCTGCTGCGTATCAATTGTGTGAGTACGATGTCGCTCTTTTGCATGTAAAAACTATTCCTAAAATGTGTGTCGTAAGGGCACGGTATGCCATGCCCTTACAAATTATCCCAACTTATCCCAACGCACCGGACTCGTCGAGCAAGTCCAAGGTGCCTTGCAAATCATCAAGATCGGTCAGGTCGATGTCCGGCGCTTCGATGTCCTCTAATGGGATTAAGCCATCGACAATCGCGATGTCATCACCGACCAACGGATACTCAAATGTTTCGTCGGCGAAATATTGCTGACCGGTCTCGCTGAGCAAAAAGCGAATCAACTGCTGACCGAGTTCCGCATCATCGCTGACATTCAGAATACCGGCACCGGCGACATTGACCAGCGAACCGGGATCGCCGCCGGGGAAGAAATACAACGCGCCGGGCGCATCGGGGTCTTCGGCCAAGAAACGGAACAAATAATAATGATTGACGAGGCCGACTTCGATTTCGCCGTTGAGTACGGCTTGCACAATCGGTGTGTTCGACGGGAAGACTTGCGCATCGTTCTCAATCATGCCGCGCAGCCACGCTTCCGTCGCTTCGTCGCCGAGCAAGACTCGCATCGCCGTGACGTTGGCCTGTAGCGAGCCATTCGTCGGCGCCCAACCGACCCGTCCCTTCCATTCGGGTGCGGTCAAGTCGAGTATCGAGGCGGGCAATTCATCTTCGCTGACCAACTCGGGGTTATAGACGAGCACGCGAGCGCGTCCCGACAAGCCAACCCAGACATCATCCGGTGAACGAAAGGCCTCCGGCACTTGCATCACAATATCTTCGGGCAATGTGGCCAGCACACCCGCTTTTGCCAGCGCACCGAGCGCCCCGGCATCTTGCGCGATGAAGACATCCGCCGGGCTGTTGTCACCCTCTTCGAGGATGACCGCCGCCAACTCGGCCGTGCCGCCATAACGCACTTCAACCTCGATTCCGGTCTCTTCTTCAAATTGTTCGAGAATCGGGCCGATCAATTCTTCGCCACGACCAGAATAGACCACCAATGTGCCTTCACCGGAAAAACTGAAATCGGATGATTCACCAGAACTTGCCCTTGAACCAGAACCCGATGATTCGTTAGAACTTGCCCTTGAACCAGAACCGGATGATTCATCTTCTTGCGCACTTGCTGAAAAGGCTAACGTCAACAAGAGCGCTAACAATAACGACAATGCCGTATAACGAACAAAACGCATGTTGAACAAAACTCCTTGCGTCAAAGTGGAATACGAGTTAGTATTCCCTATAGGATACGAGGTTCGGCGTCGGACGTTGCCATTTTGATGGACAATGGCGTTTCCCATAACTTTCCGACGCTGAACTTCTTTTTATTGTGCCTGTTTTCTGTGGGGAATTCCACGCTTGCGGTCAATTTCACAATCGACGAGTGGCGAAATTGTGTTTATTGTGAATAAATCCACAATTTGAAGCGCGACAAGGATAAGTCACACAATGTGGCAACTTCAGTTTGCGCTGGGTTAAAATTGAATTTCCGGCATCAATGCAATAAAAAACGCGGGGTTCAAAAATGACCCCGCGCTGTCTTTCGCATATCGCGAACTTGTCGGTTAAACCGGGCAAATCGTGCCGAACCGCGTCACTTCGTTGAAGGCATACGGCCCCGTGCATGGGGGAGGATCGCAGGGGTCGGGAGGGATTTCGCCGAAAGCTGTGACGCCCTGAGGGATGACTTCTGGACAGCGATTTCGATTATTTTCCGGTTCGGGTTCCGGTTCCGACGGGGCACTGATCGGATTGCAATCCGTCCATTGGAATTCAAACAACTTCCCATCGGGATAGAAGCCATTGAGTTGGAATGTGCCGTCGGGTGCGAGACGATAGAGACTCAAGCCATTCGCCATGCCAACCTTGACATTTTCTTCGAGTGGCGGCGACGCAGCCTGAATATCGGCGGCAGATACGAACAAGAGCGTTTCGCTGCCGTTGATATTCGTGACGAGAATCCCCCCCTGTGTCCAATCGGTATTTGGGATGTTGTTCGCACCGACACAATAAATCGTTGCGCCACCGAGTGGGTCCACCCGGTTGATGCGCGAGTCTTCTTGTGCTTGCGTGACCGAAACAGCGAGCAGTAACAGCAATACGAGTGGAATGAGTAACAACCATTTTGTAGCAAGTTGTGAGTGCATAAATAAATGCCCCCCTATTGAATAATCTGCCAGATAAACAAAAACAAACGCTTCACAAAGCGTTTCTTACCGTTTCCTCAGTGTAGCATTGGCAGACGCAATACGCGAACGCGAATCATTGTCTTCACGAAAAATTCATATTGCAGCGCAAGGTCTCTTTTACGATGAATCGTTCTTGTCAGCGAGTTCATCCATCAATTCGCGCATATCGAGGAGCTTGTGAGCGAGCCGCACATCGCCACGCACCTGCGGCAGGTAGGCTTCATATCCCTGCGGGTCGAGCGTCGGCAGCGACCGTTCAAGTTCTTCCAATGTTTTGAGATAACGCCGCAGCGCCTCAAGCGATAAATTCTGAATCAACTCGTAGATAAATTTGACATCTTGCTCGGTATTAGCGGTGTGCTCGTCGGCCTCAAACATCGTTATCCTTTCGCAGTTTCAACCCCCGTTCGCGCATCCGACGCTTGAATAATGCTCGCCAGACATTTGCCAATGGTTCACATTCGGCCAGTGCGATGATTCCTGCGTCGCTGTCTTCTTCGCGTTGAATGTAACGCATTGTGCGAGCGATTGACCAGTCGGGATACGGGCGGTCGATGCGTGTCATCGCGTCCCCCGCTTGAATATAACCGGGCGTCATCACCCGATGCAACCAGCCAACACGACCGGTTTGCATCACGCGGTCGAGCAAGCCGGGGATACCCCAACGGATTTCGATGCGCACACATGGCCAACGCGGTTGAGTCACTTGTAAGACGGCTTCGCCAATCGCATAAACATCGCCGATGCAAACCGTCTCTTCGTCGAGGCCGTCAATCGTGAGGTTCTCGCCCCAACCACCATAAGGTATATCGTCAAGTTGGAGTTCTGCTTGCCATGCGGCATAGTGTCGATGCGCATAAGCCAGCACCGCTCTATCAGGGCCGCCATGTTGCGGGTCGGCCTGTTCGTCGCCTTTGAGATTCAACTCGCCGACCCACACCGGTTCTGTCGTCGCTTCCTTGAGGAATGCCGTCCGCAACATTTGCGTCACGCCCGGATTGTTTTCGTCTTGCAATAGATATTGCTTGACATGACCAACTTGCACCGATAGCAATTTTGCTGAAGTCATGGGAGATACGCTTTTCCTAATTCAGTTGCGAAACACAATAGACGCCGATGCGTGTATGATACACTGAGGGCCGTCACTTGTCACGTTGATGCAACGGTTCGTGCATGACTAGACTCGCCGCCCCATTCCATGTTATATTAGGATCATCTGTTCAACATATTGGAGGACCGTGCTTAGGTTCAGATACCCATGTACCTTTATTCACTAGATGAAGACCCTGATAGTCCGATTTTAGAGAATGCCCTCGCAGTCGTAAAGGTTTCCCTTGAGACCAATGTAGTCATTTTACCTTCGCAGGCAGAATATGCCGAACGCATGGCGCGTTTGCAACGGATTGCCTACAATGCTGACCGCGTCCCAACTTGACTGAATCTCCACGATTTTGATTTTGAAGCCGACAATAACGACGAAACCGATGCGTGGTTGACACCGCAACGTTTCCGCAATCATCTTAAGGTCTTCCCCGAAGGCCAATATATGGCGCTTGATGTCGATGTTGACCGGGTCGTCGGTGTCACGATTAGTATGCGAACCGACTTCGACCCCGACCGCGAGACGATGAAATTGTGGCGCGAGGCGACCGGCAACGGTTGGTTGAATACCCACAATCCAAACGGCGAGTGGTTGTACGGTGTTGAAACTTTCGTGCATCCCAATTATCGCGGCAAAGGCATCGGCAGTCAGTTGATGGACGCGCGTTTTGCACTCGCCCGAAAACTCAATCTACGCGGCATGATTGCGGGCGGGATGATTATGGATTATCATCATGTCGCAAAGTGGATGTCGCCGGAAGATTATGTCGCCGAAGTCGTCGCCGGGAAGCGTTTCGATACCAATCTCACCAAGCAAATAGCGAAAGGTTTTGAAATCGGTAAGCTGATACCCGATTACTGCGACGATCCGCGTTCATGTAATTACGGCGTGACAATCATTTGGCGCAATCCGGATTATCGACCGGACACGCCCTAAACGCGAAATACCGATTATAATGCGCTGAAAATAAAAAACGTTTCAACATAAAGAACAGGGGCACGGACGCGATCTATCGCGTCCCGACAATTCAGATACATGTAGGGGCAGCACAGATGCTGTCCGTTGCCCCTATTCTCGAATGTACCCATTTTGCCAGAATCATTTGCCCAAAAAAACAGAAACAAGCTACAATAGGAAGTAGGTTTCTCGCATTTATTCTGTCTTTAGCTAGCAGAGAAATTATTTTGGAGGTGCAAAACCGTGAGTCGTTGGGGAAATAAATATGTAATCGGCCTCACGGGAAATATTGCCGTTGGCAAAAGCGTTGTGCGTCAGATGCTGCAACATCTCGGCGCGTATACGATTGATGCTGATGCGCTCGCCCATCGGGTGATGGAACCCGGTGCGCCCGCGTATCAACCGATTGTGCAAACGTTTGGGCAATTTATTCTCGATGAAAATCAGCGTATTAATCGGGCTGTTCTGGCGAATATTGTCTTCTCGAATCCTGAAGCGCTCGCCAAACTTGAGGCGATTACGCATCCGATTATCGGTGCAGCCATCGATACCCTGATTGGCCGCGCCCGGCAACGGGTCATTGTGATTGAAGCGATTAAATTGCTTGAAGGCGATTTGGCGGATTCAGTCGATACGGTATGGGTCGTCAATGCGTCACCACAAGCGCAATTACAACGGCTCGTCCAAAAGCGCAAGATGTCGCCGGACGACGCCAAGAAGCGTATTGCAGCGCAACATGCACAGGCCGACAAACTCAAGCGTGCGTCTGTCGTCATTCAAAATGATGGCGATTTTGAGGCGACGTGGAAACAGGTGCAAAAAGAGTGGGAGGGCGTCAAGCAAGCTGTTATTCAGCGCTTGCAGGCTGCTCAGCCGCCTACTGACACGGCGACAAGCAGCGCCACGAGTGTGCCCGCCGCGCCGCCACGGCCACAAACACCACAACCGGCAGCGCCCGCGCAACCTGCCCCACCGGCGCAACCGCCTGCGCAAGCACAACCTGTCGCGGAGCCGGCTTCGGTCGCTTCTCCGGGCGTTGATGTGCGACGTGGGATGCCCACCAATGCCGAAGATATTGCCGCCTTCATCAGTCAGATGACCGGTAAAACCGTCAATCGGATGGATGTGATGATGGCTTTTGGCGAGAAAAGTTATCTGCTGGTCTATGATGACAGCGAGAAAATCACCGGCTTGATGGGTTGGCAGGTTGAGAATTTGATCACCCGTGTCGATGAATTTTATGTGGTCGAAGGGGCGCAGTATGCCTCGGTGGTCGGCGGGTTGGTGAACGCGATTGAAATCGCCTCGCAAGAGTTGCAGAGCGAAGTTTGCTTCGCGTTTTTGCCGATGAGCACACCACAAGAAGCTGTGCAATCTTTCCTGCAAAATGGGTATGAGCTAACCACAGTCGAAGACATCAAAATTCCCGCATGGCGCGAAGCGGTCAGCGAAATGTCGCGCGACGGCGTGCAAATATTGAGCAAACGCTTGCGCGAAGACCGTGTTTTGAAACCGATTTAGATGCAACCCATGCCTATGGGCGAGTCATAAACCGCCACAAAGAAAATTCCGTTGGCGCAGAGCGTGCTCTGCGCCTTATTTTTCGTCGGCCTCTTCTAAAAATGTTTCGAGTTCTTGTCGTGTGTGCGGCGCTGAATGTCCAGCAATGAAAATCTCAAATTGAGAGTCGACCAGCAGCGACCGCAACATGGCGTAATCGGGTTCGGTGACAATCGATTGAAGATGTGCCGGGGGGGGATAAAAACAGTCGCCGAGAAACATGACACCGGCCTGTGGTACCTGAACAACAATCGAGTCCGGCGCGTGTTGCCCACCAACATGTTGGCATTCTAATGCCATGTCATCAATGTAAAGCTGGAGGTAGCGCGAAAAACTCATCGTCGGCAGCCGAATGCGGAAATGTCGCCATTCGCCGATAGCGCGGTCGATTGCATTGTAGCTGTCGGTCAGCAATGGATTCTTGAATATTTCCTCGCGAAGAAAAGTTTGACTCCACGGCTTGCGAGACATTTCTTGCAACAGCCTGAAGCACGACTCGTGCGCGATAGCCGGCACGTCGAACATCATCCCGCCGAATGTATGATCCCAATGATGGTGTGTATAAATCAAGTGCGATACGGGGGGCGCGTCAATCTCCATCAAGGCGAGCGCGATACGACGGGCATGGCGCGGGCCGTTCCCAGCATCGACCAAGATGGTTTGATGGGCGGTGCAAATGACACCGACATTGGCTTCGGCGCGGCGGGCATCTTGCGGAAAAATCCAAATACTATCGGCAATTTGCTGAAGAGAGTCTAACATGTATCACCTCGTATCATGATGTAGGCATGACGGGCGAAATTGCTTATACTTAATCGTGCATGGTATCGTCAAGATAAGATTTCAGGTTATTAGTATGACATCCGATGATTTGATTCAAGAAGCAGCAGAAATTATTCGCAAGAGCAAGAATCTCGCCGTCTTGACGGGCGCGGGGGTCAGCAAAGAGTCCGGTGTGCCGACATTCCGCGACGCGCTTGACGGCTTGTGGGTACAGTATGACCCGGCGCAGCTCGCCACACGCCAAGCCTTCCAAGAGAATCCCAAATTGGTCTGGGATTGGTATCAATATCGGCGCGGCATGGTCGGCGAAGCGACGCCGAATCCCGGTCATTACGCGCTGGTTGTGCTCGAAAAAAGATTCCCCGATATGGTCATCATCACCCAAAATGTCGATGATTTGCACGAACAAGCCGGGAACACGCACATCATCCATTTGCACGGCAACCTCGCGGCCAACAAATGTGTCGCCAACTGCCAAGGAACCCCGACCCCGATTGATATTACCCAACTGGAATGGGATGAAGACAACGGGCCGCCGTCGTGCCCGTATTGTGGCGAGCATGTCCGCCCCGATGTCGTGTGGTTTGGCGAGATGCTGCCGACCGACGCGCTTGAAAAAGCTATCGTGCGCAGCGAGCAATGCGATGTCATGCTCGTTGTCGGCACATCAGGATTGGTGACACCGGCGGCCAATATGCCGCGCTATGCCCAACAGTCGGGCGCGAAAATTATCGAAGTCAATCCCGACTACACGATGATAAGCCAAATCGCTGATGTGAAGTTGGATGGCCCGTCCGGGCAAGTGCTGCCCAAATTGGTGGAGGCGCTTGAGGCAGATGCTTAGGCGCAGCATAATTTTCATCGCTTTGCTGCTGATACTCAAGCCGGTTGTCCTCAACGCCCAACCGGATGTGCCGTGGCAGATATTTCTCGACGCAGATATTGACGAGTTTGGTAGAGACCGGATCACATTTGTCAACCCATTCATCGACGATGAAATCTCCGTCGAGGTGTTGGGCGAACGTTACACTTTGCTCGAACAAGAGATCATGTTTTTTGATGTGGCGAGTCGTCAGGTCATGTTGATAATGGCCGACGGCACGCTCACGAAACACCCGTTTATTCAACCGGGGCCGATGACTCGCCGCGTTGATTGGATTGTCTCGCCCGACCGCAAATTGATTGCGTGGACTCTGACCGAAGGCGACAGTCAACGCGCCTTGACGACGGTGACGACAATCGCGAATCTCAATGGCACGAATCCGCGCCAAGTGCTCGTCGATGGCCCACGCGATGGGATTCGCGCCTTGCCGGTCGCCTTTAATGTTGACCGCACCCAACTTTATATGGACTTTCAGCCAGACGCCATCGGTGCGCTGACGCCGTTTCAGCAATATGCGGGGTTGTTCGCGTTGGACATCGAAAGTGGCAAGACCACCCTCTTGCCAGATGAGCCGGCATGTTTTTGCGGCGCGATGGTTCGCGGCGATGTGTTCATCCGCCTTGTGCTCTCCGACGATTTGTCCGGCTTTGATGTGCGCGTTTATGATCTCGCCAACGATACAATGATGACGATTGACGCCATCTCGCTTGGCGGCTTCACGCAGGCCGGGGACATGCGCATTTCTCCTGACGGGCAGCAAGCGGTCTATGTGCTTTCGCGCTTAGAAGGCTTCGGCAGCGAAGAACAATCGGTGGAAACGGCGTTGGTCGGTGTAGATTTGCAGACCTTCACCCAGCGCGTGCTCATACAACCGCAGCCGGCATTCTTGAAGCCGGTTTCGTGGACAGAAAATAATAGCGCCCTCATCTTCACCCGTTCTGACGATGGCGATACATGGAAGCTCGATTTGACCGACGAGTCGGTCGAACGGATTGCAGCGGCGAGCTTTTTAGGTGTTTTCAGGTTAGCTGATTCAAACGGATAATTGATAACCCGACTTGCTCAAAATTCATGGCGGGTTGTACAATTTAGATATGTCTACAAAACCGATTCATGAACAGGTGGATAACTTCGACGCCCGGCGACAGAAATACCCACCGGTGGCGGCGAACTTGCGCGAATTATATGGGTATCCGACATGGCGGCCACATTTAGAGCCGGTTGATGAATTGGTTAATTGTATATTAAGCCAAAGCACGACCGATACCAATCGCGACCGCGCTTATGAGGCGCTGCGAGAACGTTACCCGACGTGGGAAATGGTGCGCGATGCGCCGACAGATGATGTCATTGAGACGATACGCTCTGCCGGGCTTGCCAATCAAAAAGGGCCGCGTATCCAAGAGGCGCTGCGCCGGATTGATGCGGCACGCGGCGAGATCACCCTCGACTTTTTGGATGAGCTGCCGTTGGACGAAGCGCGGGCGTGGTTGACGGCCTTGCCCGGAGTCGGGTTGAAGACGGCGGCGATTGTCTTGTGTTTCGCGTTCAATCGCCCGGCTTTCCCGGTTGATACACATGTCCATCGCTTGAGTAAGCGCATCGGCTTCATTCCTGAGACGATGAACGCCGAGAAAGCACACGCCGTTATGGAAGCGATTGTCCCACCCGACGATTATTATGCCTTTCATCTCAATTTGATTCGACACGGGCGTGAAATTTGTCATGCGCGTCAGCCACTTTGTCAACGATGTCCGTTACAAAACCACTGCGATTATTACCAACAAGTGTGAGGCAATTATTCTATGGAAACAGACATGAAACCGTCGGCTATCGGCGATGCCGAGATCGAGAGTATCCGCCGCGACATCAAGATTTTGCAAAAACAACTCCAAGACGGGCGGATAGACCCCAACATGCTCGCCCGACAGATAGCGACCTTCAGCGAATTATTGAATCGCGTCGAAGGCGAACAAAAGCAGCACAAACAAGGGCAACACTTCAAGGCGCTTTATGACGTCAGCCGGGTGATTGGATCGTCGCTCGATTTACAAACGGTGCTCAATCAAGTGATGGACGCCGTTATTCAACTGACCGGCGCCGAGCGTGGTTTCTTGATGCTGCGCGATGATGACGGCGAACTCACTGTCCAAGCAGCGCGAAACTTCGACCAACAAACGCTCGGCAGCGATGAATTCAAATACAGCCGCACCATCGCCAACAAAGTGCTCGACGAAGGCAAGCCGATCCTCACAATGAACGCGGCGGAAGACCCGCGTTTTGCACAAAACGAAAGCATCATCGGGCAAGCGCTGCGCAGCATCATGGCGACTCCGCTGCGGGCACGTGGCCAAGTGATGGGGGTTGCTTATGTGGACAATCGTGTCTTCGCTGGGTTGTTCAATCAAGAAGATTTGGATGCGTTGGACGCCTTGGCCGGGCAAGCGGCTGTCGCCTTGGATAATGCGATGTTGTTCAGCGCCACGGATGAAAAATTGGCGGCGCGGGTCGATGAACTGCAACAATTGCGGCGGATGGATTTGCTGCTCAACCAAACACTCGATATGGACACGGCGCTGCGCTACACCTTGGAATGGGCTTGTCGGCTCGGTGGGGCACGCAATGGTTTTTTAGGCCTGCTCGAAGCCGATACCGGCAAACTCAGGATTGTGCAGCAATATGGTGAAGTTGCCGAGCAAGACATACGAGAATTTCTCGAAGATGTTTACCCCGACATTCCGCAAGTGGTCAGTAAAAACGAGACGATGCTGTTGCCCGCGCTCGGCGGTGTGCAGAGTCTCGCCGTCCCCGTGCGGCGCGAACAAAATATGGTCGGCGTTTTGGTGCTCAATGCCGAAGATGATGAGACGTTCATGCCCGAACAACAAGACCTCGTTGAACGCATCGCGACTCGCGCCGCGATTGCGATTGAAAATGCGCGGTTGTATGCGGCGGTGCAGGCTGCCGATGTCGCTAAAAGCGAATTCGTCGGCATCGTCGCCCACGACCTCAAAGTGCCGATGACGAGTATTCTCGGCTATTCTGAGCTAACGATGCTCGAAGGCGGCCTGACGGAGCGGCAGCAGGAATTCCAGATGACGATCAAGAAAACGGTCAAACGCATGGAAATGCTCGTCGCCGATCTTGCGGACATCAGCCGGATTGAAACCGGTCACTTCTTCATGAACGAGACGCATGTCTCTGTGGCCGAGGTTGTGCAAGCCGTCAAAGATGGCACGATGACCGAAATCGAGGCGCGGCATCACACATACATTGAGGACATCGAGCCGGGCTTGCCCGATATGTGGGTGGATTATTATCGCTTGGTGCAAGTGCTGACGAATCTCGTCAGCAATGCGTATAAATACACGCCGGAAGGCGGCACGATTATGTTGCGAGCGCGGCGTATTGATGGTCGTATTCAATTCGCTGTGCGCGATACGGGTATCGGTTTGTCGGAGGAGGCAATTGCTAAGTTGGGGACTAAATTCTGGCGTGCCAGCGACGAATTCACGCGGTCGCAGCCCGGCACAGGACTCGGATACGCGATTACGAGCAGTCTTGTCGAACAGATGGGCAGTTCGATTGAGATTGTGAGCGAAGTCGGCAAGGGCAGCCAGTTTACATTTAGCGTGATGATTGCTGCGGACTGATACTAATGCACGTTTTTCTCTCGCCACATTTTGATGATGCTGTATTGGGTTGTGGTGGTTTGATTGCCGATTTGACCGAACACGGGCAAGATGTGCTCGTCATCACGATTATGGCCGGTGAGCCGCCCTCGCCTTTGCCAGCGACACCCATCGTGAAAACGCTGCATCAGCGATGGGGCGCGGGGTATAACCCGGTGGCGGTTCGGCGCGACGAAGATTGGCAAGCGTTGTCGTGCTTGAAGGCGCAGGCACAACATCTTGAAATACCGGATTGCGTCTATCGGACGAATGCGGACGGGGGCGCGTTTTATCCGTCGGAAGAATCGTTATTTGCGAATGTGCATCCTGATGACGAGCGCTTGATTGAGACGTTGCCCGCGTTACCTGAAACGAGTTCGCATCTCTATGTGCCGCTTGGAGTCGGGCATCATGTTGACCATCAAATTGTTCGCAATTATGGGTTGTTCGTCAGGCGAGACCGTGCCGGTGTATCGTTGCGTTTTTACGAGGAATATCCGTACAGCGTCTCCGAAGAGGCGCGTACACGAGCGCTTAACGAACTCAAACAGATTGCTGCGTTACAATTGAACGAAGAGCGTGTGACGTTATCTGAAGCGCAGGTTGATGCAAAGATTGAGGCAATCGCTTGTTACCGCTCGCAGATCAGCACCTTTTGGGAAGATGTCGATGATATGGCACATTCTACTCGGATGGCGATGAC
>RFIA01000301.1 GCA_003695675.1 Chloroflexota bacterium | reverse complement strand
TTAATACATAGATCGATGCACGTATGATATTCTAAAAGTTGGCAAAAGTTTGTATATCATAACCCATATTTGGCAGAATTACAAATTTTCCTGTCATACGCATTAATTATATGTGTAAGTATGAAAACAATATCCTATTGTCACTTCATACATATTGTGGTTTTTCAGCGAAAATGACTATTAATCAAGATTTACGCTAATCGGCGGGGGGCGTCCAAATGAATCGCGTTGTGTTCATCGGCGGCTTGTTGAAGCAGCCTAACGCAAGGCTGAAACATATCTCTATGCGAGGGGAATTGGCGCTTTCGGGCAGAGACAGTCAAACGATGCGTTATATTCTTGCACTAATCTGCCGACAGGACATCGATAATCTGCGGCACATCTTGACTTTCCCGCCGCCGCACCAACCACAAGCCAATTTTCGCCAACCAACCGGGATCGGTCACAAGGCGGGCAATGGCGACTGTTTCCCTATCGCGTTGTTTGATGGCGTCGGCTTGTTGTGTTTTGTTGAGCAGGGCGAGATGTTGCGCGAAGTTCCATGCTTCGCGCCGGGCTACCTGCATACTGAAGTTGACAATCTCTTCGTCGGTGCGGCCACCGGTGCGGTCTAGCCATTTGATAGCCGGCGAAACCGATGCAATCTCATCTTGCACCTCATCGACCAATGATGCCAAGATTTTGTTGATCGCGTTGAAGTCGTTTTCGAGCGCAGGCAGGGAGTCACCCGGTGCGGTTTGTGCCGCCGCGATGCCAAGATCGAGATTGATGTGCGCGTTGATGCCAAGCAGCAGATGTTGCAAGATGATATATTTTGGGCGTGCAGCAGCCTCGAATGCGACGCGCCACGATTCGGTCGGGCGATGTCCGGTGAAGTAAGCATGATATGCTTCGAGATAGCGATTCGCAAAACGCACATCGAGCTGTGCCATGCGTTCGCCATCTTCAAAGCGGCCATCTGCGATGCCTTGCTTGACGGCAATCGTCACACGACGATACAACGCCGAAAAAAAACCGAGCCGACTCTTGCGCCGGTGACTCCGGTCGATGATGTCGGTCAGTTGGTCGAGCACATCGTCAATTGTGGAGACAGGCGGATTGTTGGTCATGAGTGACATGCCTTTGTGTGAGCCTCTATTTTCGTCTGATCCCATTATGCTTCAAGTATCGGTTCGTAATCCGTCATGCGCTTGCGCCATTCATCCGGCACGGGAATCGACTGTGCCGTCGTATAATCATAGGCGACCATCGTCGTCAAACCATGCGCGACTTCTTGGCTGCCGTCGTCGGTCTTGCGATAGATGACGTATTCGAGGTCGAAACTCTTGCCGCCGAGTCGTGAGCAGCGCGTGTACACTATGATGGCGTCACCGAAGGCGAGGGGCAAATGATAATCGACCGTCGCTTTCGCGAGGATGACGCCGAAATCTTGAAAGTTCATCGACGCGCCGATCACATCCCGCAGGTAACAGATGCGTCCCTGTTCCATATACGTCAGATATTTGGCATGATTGACATGACCAAGCGCATCGACATCGCCGAAGCGCACGGTCAGCATAATTGTATGACGATAACCATCGGGTTGTGTATGTGGCATTCAGAAAGTGACTCCGTGTGTTAGCGTGTCAGCAATTCAGATTTTCAGCGCGTCAGCCATTTAGTAAGGCCTATGCAAGCCCCTGACCGGCCTGAAAGAATCCTATCACAAAACACCCGCCCTGTGTGGACAAAAAGGCAAACTGTTTCGCGGCAGTTTTGGCGATAGGTGCTTGCCACATCGTCATTATCACTATACGCTTGGGCATGTTTGTGAGATAGGGCATGGCATCATGGATGAGACACAAAAATATTGTATCGTCGGCGCCGGGTCGTCGGGGATTGCGGCGGGCAAAAATCTCAAGGCACGCGGCATTCCGTTCGACATCATCGAACGTGAGGATGAGGTCGGCGGACAATGGTATTACGGCACGCCGAGCAGCAGCGTTTATCAATCGACGCATTTGATTTCATCGAAGCCGTTGACCGAATACACCGATTATCCAATGCCGGATGCTTACCCGGACTTCCCGCATCATCGTCTCGTTTGCGCTTATCTGCGCGATTATGCACGGCACTTTGATCTATACCCGCACATCGAATTCAAGCGCAGTGTTGAACGCATCGAACGCGCCGATGACGAGTGGGATGTGACTCTCGACGGCGGCGAGACACGCCGTTATCGCGGCGTCATCATCGCCAACGGACATTTGTCGCATCCCAAATGGCCGGATTATCCCGGCGAATTCAACGGCAGCATCATCCATTCGGCAGATTACAAAACGCCGGATGTGTTGCGTGGCCAACGGGTACTCATTGTCGGTGCGGGCAATTCCGGTTGTGACATCGCCGTTGAGTCCGCGCAAAATGCGGCGGCGACATTTCACAGCGTGCGGCGTGGTTATTATTATGTGCCGAAGTACGGATTTTTTGGCAAGCCGGTCGACCAAACGGCGGAGATGCTGCACAATTTGCGCTTGCCGTTGTGGTTGCGGCGACTTTTCGGGACGTTGCTGCTCAAGGCGATTGTCGGCAATCCGCAAGATTACGGCCTGCCGAAACCCGACCATCGCTTATTCGAGGCGCATCCGATTGTCAATTCGCAGTTGCTGTATTATCTCAAGCACGGCGATATTCAGCACAAACCCGATGTGGCCGAGTTATGTGGCGACCGTGTGCGTTTTGTCGATGACAGCAGCGAGGCGATTGATGTCATCGTCTACGCGACCGGTTATCAGATTCACTTCCCGTTCATCGACCGCGACCATCTCAATTGGCACAACGGTCGCCCGCGCTTGTATTTGAATGTCTTCCACCCGACGTATGATAATTTATTCGTCGCCGGGTTGATTCAACCAGATAGCGGGCAATTCGGTCTCGTCGATTACCAATCGCAGGCAATCGCGGCCTTCATCCACGCGCAGAGTCATGACGCTGTGAAGGCCGACCGCCTGCGTGCAGCAAAATCCCGCGATTTGCCCGATCTCGGTCGCGGGATTCAATATCTCGACTCGAGCCGTCATTATCTTGAGGTCGAGCATTACGGTTATCGCAAGCACCTCAAGCGGGTGATTAAATGGTTGACGTAAATGATTGAGATTTTGAAGTGAAACGACTCATCTGGGTCTACGTCAGCACGAAGAATATTTTGTTCTTCGCTGCCCCAATTGATCGTGACTGCCATGAAATTTGCATTCCTTCGATAACTGATAATGACCATCTTACACAGTCTTAATATACTGTAATATTCAAATTGATGGTGTGAAAATCCTCTGAATTTTTGGATGGCGTGAATATGGATGGGAGATACCGCGCCCGCAGATGTACCAAGTCGTTGTCATCCGTCCACTCGCCGGTGAAGCCGAAGTCCGTCTGACTCGTGCCCGTGACACCGAACGGCTGACCATACGGCGCGTACAAGCGACTCTCCTGCACCGCCAACGCATCACTGACGACACCGCGCACACTGTCGAGACCATCTTGCAGCGTGTGACTCCACGCGCCGACGTCGGACTCCGTCGCGTGGATACCGCGCAGACTGTGGATGTAGCGCGTGGTATTTGCGCCGGTTGTCTCAGCGAGGACGACGGGGAGTCCCGGTTGTAGATGGGATTGATTCGGTTTGATTAGCGTTTAATTTTTTGCGGCAGTTGCAGCAGCATGGGGATGGGGTGTGCTGCTACAAAATGCTTGTGGCGCTATTGGCGACAGTGGCACAGCCGATTTTCAGTGCCATTAGT
>RFIA01000043.1 GCA_003695675.1 Chloroflexota bacterium | reverse complement strand
GTCACGATGCCGGTTTCCAACGCGCACATTCTCGGCGGGTTGATTCTCGCCTTTTTCGTACTCGGCATGATTCAATACGCGGTCGTGTTTCTCGTCGGCATCGCCGTGGGACTCAATCTCGGCAGCGACCCGGTTGCGATTGTGCTCATCATGATGGCCTTCACGCTGACGACCGGCGGGCTGACATTCGTGCTCGCGAATTTCATCCGCACCGAGCAACAAGCAGGCAGCCTGACGACTCTGCTCGGCCTGACACTCGCGCCGCTCGGTGGGGCGTGGTGGCCGCTCGAAATCGTGCCGGACTTCATGCGAACCATCGGGCATCTCTCACCGGTAGCGTGGGCGATGGACGGCTTCCGCGAGTTGATTTTCTTCGATGGTACACTCGCCGATGTGTGGCTGTATATCGTCATCTTGCTCGGTTATGCCATCGTCTTATTCGCGTTCGGGGTTTATCGCTTCTCGTATGAATGAGCGTGCCAGCTGTTCAGCAAGTTTTGTAAGGACAGGTCTGAGATCTGTCCTTACATAGGATCATCCTGCCAACGGTCTCATAGAGGGCACGATGCCCTTGTTTATAAAGTGATGTTCGTATCAGTAATATCTGATAGGAGTTACGCACTTGAACGGGAGGTCGCTTTGTGCTGTGCCGCCAGACATTGAAATGTCCGGCTACCGAAATACCAAACCCACTAAAGGGGTTATTTCGGCACACTTTTTCGGTCAGATGCTACCACATTCAGTGCCCTTCAGGGTACTTGGTTTTTGGCAGCCGGAAACCGCTATGTCTACGTGCGGAGACCGCTATGTCTACGTGCGGAGCATTTATTCTCTGGTTGCCTAGCAACTTCTGAACTGCGTAAGTCCTACAAAGATTGATGAGACGAGATTGTGTCTCGCCCCATCGAAATAACCGTTCAAAATTGCACTAACCGCCGCCACGCTGCGGCACATCAAGGCCGAGTTGGCTGAGGCGCACGAACAAATTCTGCAACTCCGGCGGCAGCAGCCCGTCTTGCCCGCGTATCGCCCGGCTCAGGCCGCCCTGCTCCACGCGCAGCGCATAGATGTACGTGTCCGACCCACGTGCCGGTGAGGTGAATGTCCCCGACAAGCCGAAGAAGCCGATGTCGTCCAACAGTTGGTCAATCTCAGCGACGACTTCTGGGCTGACGGTGAACGTCTCGCCATCGCGGATGAGGGTGCCGTCGGAGTGCAATTCGACGGTCAACTCGGTGTCGCCCGGCCCACCCGATTGCGTATAAATCAACGAATCGAATAGCAATCCCGGCGCGGCATCTTCAGTGGCGGGCGCGACGATTGTGCCCGGTAACGGCACCCCTTCGCCGAAGACAGCCGTAGACACGGCTTCCTGTCCTTCAATCGTCGGCGGATTTTCGCCGGTGTCGAGTTCAACGATGGTCGTCGCGGTAGCGGCGGCGTTGGCAAGCGCCGTCAACTGTGCGGGTACGGTCGGGTCTTGTGTCGGCGGCGTTTCGTTAATCGGCACTTCTTCTTCGACAGTCGGTACAATCGGCGGTCGAGTCGGCAATTCGCCCGGCTCGACAGTTTGCTCAGGCGGCAATGTCGGCCCCGCCCCTTCATCGGATTGTTGTTCCGCAAGTGTTGGCAATGCAGCCGGTGTTGCATCATTGCCGCCACACGCCGCCAATAAGAATAGCCCCAACACTGAAAGATAAAATCCACGTCGCATAACCGAACCCCCGGTGAATGTCCGTCATGATGTTGAACCGCTTGGGTAGATGAACAATCTTGCGCATCAAGATCAGCCTCAATTGTTTTGAAACGCTCGTTTTTCGCACCCACCCCACCCCTAAATCCCCTCCCCGTGTACGGGGAGGGGACTTGCACGGCGGACGTTTCGCCTTTTTCTCCCCCTCGCCGTGTATGGAGCGGGTGCCGGGGGGTGAGGTTGGAAAGCATTAATCCTTAACTTGATGCGCAAGGATGAACAATTACCAAAGCATGTATATCTAATGCCTTATTGGCATTCTACCACTATACTCGAAGCGGCGTTTGTATAGGTTGGTGATTCTGTTTACGTTTCTGAACAATTAGGCGAATGATGACTGTCAGCGTTATTCCGGCAAAGAGCGCCAATATCGGAATCAAGGGCAAATAATAGCGTTGCCACGGCAACGGATTGAGGAGCAAACTCGCCGCTGTGACGACCAACCACACCAGCACACCGGCAGCTTGCCCATGCGAAACTCGCTCTACCCCACGCGGCAGCAACAGCAACATCAAACCGGCGATTGACAGCGCCGTCAACAACCAACCGAATGGACGACCAAACCGAATCCCGCTCAAGGGTGACCGGTCGAAATGCTGCGACTCGGCGACGATGGCCTCAGCGTCACGCCACGACGCGACTTCAAAGTGCATCGTCGGTTCGACGAAGGGCTGCATGATGAGCGCCTCGACACGCTCAACAAAATTCATAGCGCCATCGGTATGGGCGGTCACTTGAATATCGATGAGGGTGCGCCGCTCGGCAATCAAATCGACGAAGCGGGCGATGGGGTTGCTCCACAAAGCGGGCGACATCGCCACAAATAAGACAATCACCACCAAGCCGCTCAACAGTAATTTGCCGGTTGTTTGTAGCACATCGCGTCGATTGAAAGTCCGGAAGAATTGCGCCACAAAGATCCAACCGAAAGCCGCCGTGACGAAGACCGCCGCGCTGTGTTTGCTCGCCAATGCCAGCGCACCGGCCAACACGAGACCGGCCCACCACCAACGTATCGCTTGTGCGCGTTCCTGCCTGCGCGTGATGCTGATGGCGATGAATACCGTCAACAAGCCGAAGAACAAAAAAGCGCCTTCTTGCATCGCTCGGCGGCCATTGAGCAAAACCACCGGATTGAGCACATATATCGCGCTGATGAGATAGGCGGGCAAACGGCCACCGAATTGCCAGCCAATCGCGAACATGACGACGGCGCTCAAGGCGAGGAAGAGCGTCGATGATGCGCGTGCCGCTAGCAGCAATTCGTCTGACGGGCGATGGCCGGTTTCGACATTGCGCTCATAACTCAAGCCCCAATCCCAACCGGGCGCGGGCGGCAAATCCCCGGTTGTGAGTCCGGCGAGATGCCAACTCAAGCCAATGGCATAACGATTAACCGAACCGTTGAGAATACGCAATTGTGCGTCAGCGTCGATGTCGTAGGGCGGTTCGGTCATGAGTTCGCGCGGTTGCCGATAGATGAAAGCCGTCGCGTAATCATTGCTCATGTAAATTTGCATGGCTTCGTCGCCATGAAAGCTGGCTTCTTTGATACCGGCGATGACATAGACGATGAGCAGCAACAACCACACAGCATCGAACAGACGGTGTTTATTGAATTTCGACCTGAATGGCATGACGTATAAAATCCTGTTGTCTGAGGGTTTCAAGCGCGTCGTCGGGGAGGAAGTGGTCGAGTGTGATGACGGTCAATGTATGGCCGCCGGGTGTCGCCCGCCCGGTACGCCAACTAGCGACGTTGATGTCGTTCTCGGCGAGGAAGGTGCCGACGCGCCCGATGACGCCCGGCTTGTCGTAACTGCCTGCGATGAGCAGATGACCTTCGGGCACGAAGTCCATACGATACTCGTCGATCTGCACGATGCGCGGCTCGCTTTGGTCGAACAACGTCCCGGCCATGACGAGTTCGCTGCCGTCTTCGCGCCGCACCTCGCACGAAACCAGATTGGTATAACTGCCGGTCTTCAAGCCTTTCGTCTGTGTAACTTGCAAACCGCGTTCATGCGCAATCAACGGCGCGTTGATGTAATTGACTTTGGCGCCCAAAATTGGCGTCAGCAAGCCTTTGAGCAGCGCGACCGTCAACGGCTTGACGAGTCCGGCGACTTCTTCGCCACGATACTCGACCGCCACACGCCGAATCGGATTGTGCGCCAGCGCATGTTGCAACATGCCGATGCGCTCCGCCAAAATCAAATACGGTTGTACGCGCCCGAAGTCCACACCGGGCAAAAACGGCATATTGACGACATTGCGATAATCTTTGCCGTGCAGCGCGTCAATCACCTGCCGGACAATCTGAATCGACAAATCTTGCGCCGCCTCGACGGTGTTGTCGCCGATGTGCGGCGTATGAATCACATTGTCGAGGCCGATGAGCGGGCTGTTATATGGCGGTTCTTCGCTGAAGACATCGACGGCGACCCCGGCGAGATGGCCGTCTTTCACCGCCTGCGCAAGCGCGTCCTCATCAACCGCGCCACCATAAGCCGTGTTAATCAAGCGCGTGCCCGGCTTCATCTGTTGGATGACATCGGCGTCGATGATGCGCTCCGTCTCGCGGGTGGCCGCGACATGCAAGCTGATGTAATCGCTGCGTTGTAACAATTCATCGAAGCCGACGAGCAGCACCCGTTCGTCGTCAAGCTGTTCTTCGCTGATGTAGGGGTCGTAGGCCAGAACGGTCATCCCAAAGGCGAGACAACGCTTCGCGACACCGCGCCCGACCTTGCCGAAACCGATGATGCCGAGTGTTTTGCCATGAAGCTGCACACCCGCTTGTCGCTTGCGGTCGAGCAACCACCAGCCATCTTTGAGGCTGTCATGCACGGCGACGAGTTTGCGGCTGAGCGCGAGCATCAATGTCAGCGTGTGTTCGGCGGCGGCGATAGCGTTGGTGCCCGGCGTGTGCATGACGATGATGCCGCGTTCGGTCGCCGCATCGACATCGAGATGATTCAAGCCCGCGCCGACCCGGGCAATCACCCGCAGATATTTCGCGTGTTCGAGCAACGCCGCGTCAACCGGCACATCATCGCGCGCGATCAAAGCGTGCGCAATCATCAACCCATCACGTATCGCCGTCAGATTGGTCGGCGGCAGGCGTAAAACATGACACCCTTCGCACTCTTCAATGAAGGCGATGCTCTCGTCGGTCAAGTCGGTGGCGACAAGAATCTTGAACTTGTCGGGCTTGTCGGCAGCCATCGCCGGGAGCAATTCGCTCGTGTCCAGCGTCGTGTGGTCAGTCAAAATTTCGCTCATTCCAACACATTCAACACATCGTGCAAGCTCGCAAAAACATGCGGCGTGATCTCCGCAAAATCCGACATCGTTGAGTGAGACAAGTCGGGCACGGCGTAACACGTCATCCCCGCCGCGACCGCCGCCCGCGCACCCGTCGGGCTGTCTTCCAGCGCGAGGCAATCGCTCGGCGCGACGCCGAGTCGCTGCGCCGCCAGCAGATAAACATCCGGCGCGGGTTTGCTGTGTTCTACTTCTTCGCCAGAGCAGCGCGTCGCAAAAATGTCGCACCACGCCAAACTGCTCAACACGGCTTCGATGACCGGCATCGGTGAGCTAGAGGCAATCGCACGCGGTATGCCGCGCTGCGATGTATGCTTAATCAACTCCACTGCGCCGGGTTGTGGCACGACATGCTGCGGAATCAACACTTGCATCCGGCGGATGACATCGGCGCGTAATGTCTCAAAGGGCGCATCAATGCCATAAGCCGCCGCCATCCGCGTCAAGAATTCTTTCGTGCCGAGACCGATGAGCTGCTTTTGAATATCTTCATCGTATTGCTTGCCATAAGATTTGAGCAACGCCTCTTCAGCAATCGCCCACACCGGCTCAGAGTCAACCAGCAAGCCATCCATATCGAAGATGATGGCTTTCGGGGAATTAGTCGTCATGTTGTTCAAATGCCTTCTTAAGAGCCTGACGCAGCGCCTCAACGCGAATCGTCAAGTTGCCGTCACATAATTGCTGCATACCGCGTTCAAAAACACTTTGGTGGACGGTACCGCGCACGCGGGTGTATCCGGTTTCGCCCGCGGCCAATGGCACAATCGACGCCAACGAATTTTCTGCGATGAAAATATCCGCCACGGCTTTGACCCGTTCCCGCGCCACGACCCCGCCGAAACCGACGAACAAATCAACAACATCGCGCGTCGCCGCGTCGGACATGCCATCGCCAACCATCAAACGACGTCCGGGCAAATCCCCAGCCAACTCTCGAATAATCTGCGGTTTACCAGACGAAATCGTCAACGGCCCTTCATTATAATCGAGATACGTTTGCGCGGTCTCGGTCTGCGGTTCATGATAACGCCACCAATCGCCGCTGAGTTCGTTGTATTCCACCTCAACAGCGCGGATACGTTCGAGCGGCACACCGAGCCGTCTACCAAAGCCGCGCACCGGCTCCGCCAAACCGCCACTGATGATGAAGACTTTTTTGCCGAGAAAATGCAGCGCGTCGATGACCGCTTGTGCGTCCGGCACCATCGTCTCCCAATAACGGTCTTCAATCGCCTTGAGTTGGCCGCGTGTCGGGCGAATCGCTTTCAAGCGTTTGCCATACACTTCGCTCAAGTCGAGATCGCCATTCATCGCTTTATCGGTCAATAAGCCGACACGCCATTCCTTGCCTTTGAGTTTCGCGAGTTCGTCGATGCCCTCAATGCGCGACAGTGTGCTGTCGCAATCGAAGAAAATGAGATCATAACTTGCCCGATGTGTGTGTTGCTGCATGGTGATGTGCGTGTATCCTTCGTCCCTCAAAACGGCGAAATTGTACCGAGCTTATCGGGCTTTGTGAACGGCGGTCTTGAAGGACAGTGCATACGACAGCGTGTGTGACATGAGCGTATTCGTGAAAAATTCACAGTGCCGCCAGACATTGAAATGTCCGGCTGCCGAAATACCAAGCCTGCTGAAGCAGACTGTGGCGGTCGTGACATCGATCTGAAACCATTTGACAGCAATTTACCTCATCTATCGGTTAAATAGTACCCTTCAGGGTACTTGGCTTTATGGTAGCCGGAGAATTTATTCTCTGGCGGCTTGATG
>RFIA01000300.1 GCA_003695675.1 Chloroflexota bacterium | reverse complement strand
TCAAGCGCTGAAATGTCAACACAACCTAGCTATTTGTACATTTTGAGCCGAAATTCCTACCCAATCTCGCAGAAATTGCTTAAGCAAAACTCACGTTAATAGCGTTTATTTTCAAAATCATGACAATCGCCTATTGCAAGGCGACGCAGATGTGCGATGATAAGATGTGCCACATCATTTTGCCAACATCCATACAGAAAAGACAGCAAAGGGAGACCTAAAAAGATGATTCGACCTGCTCGTTTGTTCCTGTTCTCGCTGTTATTATTCTTGATAGCGTTCAGCTTGCCGATGCCTCTCGCCGCGCAAGATGATGCCTTGCCCGATGTCGTCGTCGCGGCACGGGCGGACTTCTTCCCCGAAGGTGTTGAGTACGATGCCGATGGCGGGCGCTTTTTGACCGGCTCGTTGACCGAAGGCACGATTTTTGCCGTCAGCGATGATGGCATGGTGACGCCGTTCATCGAAGATGCTGACCTGAGCGCGACGGTTGGCATTCATATCGACAAGATGAATAATCGCTTGCTCGTCGCCAACACCAACAATCCGGCAGCCTCTAGCGAAACGCCCGTCGCCTCGCTCGGTATTTATGACCTCGTAAGCGGCGACCGTCTTGCCCTCGTCGATTTCGTCTCGCTGCTGCCGGACGTGATGCACTTCCCCAACGATGTCACATCCGACAGTGACGGCAATGCTTACGTCAGCGATAGTTTCGCCGGTGTCGTCTACAAAGTGGATGCCGATGGCAACGCAGAAATCTTCGCACAAGGCGATTTGCTCACGGCGCAAGGCTTCGGCCCGAATGGAATCGAAGTCGTCAACGACGAATTCTTGCTCCTTGCAGTGACAGCGAATGCGACGCTCATCAAGATTCCGCTCGACGACCCGACCAACATGAGCGAAGTCGCGCTGCCGGAAGCGCTCGGCGGCGACGGCCTGCTGCTGCACCCGAATGGCGATTTATTGATGGTCGCGCCCTCGCCCGATGGCAACGAATTGATTGCGCTGCGCAGCGACGACAATTGGGAGAGCGCCACCATCGTTGACCGGCAGCCGGCGCCCGGCGCGACGACCGCCGCCTTGCGCGGTGATGCGGTCTACGCCGTCAACGCGCATCTCGGCGAATTGTTCGGGGATGGTGCTTCGGTCGCAGCATTCGAGATCAATCGCATCGACCTTGCGCTTGATGCAGCTGCCGCTTCTGCGGGGGATGCGGCCAATGGACAATCATTGTTCGTCACGAATTGCAGCGTTTGCCACAATGCGGACTCCGAAGCGACGCTCGTCGGGCCGGGTTTGCTTGGCATCAGCGAGCGTGCTGCAACCCGCGTCGAAGGTTTGTCGGCAGAAGCATACATCCGGCAATCGATTTTAGAACCCGGTGCGTTCGTGGTTGAAGGCTTCCCGCCTGCGATGCCTGCGACATTTGGCGCGATGTTCACCGATGAGCAAATTGATGATCTCGTTGCCTACTTGAAAAGTTTGTAGCGAGCAATAAAAAAGGCGCGGTGATGTGCCGCGCCCCTACGCCTCCTTTCGCAGTTGATGCGATTAATACAGCTTTGTAATGCCCGCGATGGCGTTCATGATGGGCGCAAAGCGCTTGCCATGTGCGTAATCGTGCCCACCATTATCATGCCACGGCCCGCGATGATAACGGTCGCCGCGGAAGTGTGACTGAACCGGCAGCCCGCCCGTCCGGCCATTCGCCGAATGCACCGCATTGGTATCATCATGCAGTTGTGTGAACGGCAGCAAACTCGCACCGTTCGGGCATCGTGTGCCGTCCGGCATGATGGTGTTGTGGTCAACGCGGCAGCCGCTGATGTCGGCGCCATATAATCGTGCTTCGGCTAAATTCGCGCCGCGCAGGTCAGCCCCGCGCAAGTCCGCCCATTGCAAATTTGCCCCGATTAAAATTGTGTTTTGCAAGTTGACATTCGTCAAGCGAGCGTGACGCAGGTCGGCATTTTGCAGATTGATGCCTTGCAGATTGATACCGTCGAGGCTGCCGTCTATCAAAGCACCGAGTTGGCGCAGTTGAGCGAGGGCGTCGAAGACGACATTGCGATTCCAATTGTGCAACCGTTCAATCAGTTGATACCGATTGTGTGTGATGCGCACAGGCGGATAGAATGGGGGAGACGGTGGCGGCGACACAGGGGGCGACGGCGGTTTTGACGTGGCAGGTGGCTGCAGTTTGTCGAAGAAGTGCATCACCATCCAATAAATGAGAACAATATTGACGAGTTGAACGCTGAACAATTGCAGCCAATTCGACCACCACTCATTTGAAAGTATGGGCTGCCTGTTCAAAGGCGGGATAGTGTTAAGAATGGCAACCGAGATAGTGTTAAGAATGGCAACGATGAACACTAAAAAAACAAGATAACCTTTTCGTGACACAATATTCCTCCTCGTAAAGCGTAGCTTTCCTCGTATAAATGATTGCCTTTCGATGTGAATAAAATTTGTGTTACGTTTGCGATGATTGTTTGCATCATAACCGAAAACAAAAATGAAAAACCCCCACAAATTGGGGGGAGTCTTAAATGAGGTGTAACATTACTCAAATGGGGGCGTATTCTTGCGCGACATGCGCGTTTGGGTTAGCGTTTTGGCAATACTGTCATGGCGCATCTTGCAGCATCATTTGTATAATGTACTTGTGTGATTGAGGAGGACGTGATGAGCGAACAAATCATGACGCCGCCCGAAGTCGTCGAATATCCGGCGGGCAAAATCGTCGCGCTCAATGTGACGGCGGACGATTATATGCGCGATTATGCGGCGGATTATCATGAATGGGTGAGAGGATGCGTGATTAAAATGTCTCCGGTGAGCAATACACACGACGAATATGATGGTTACTTGTATCTTTTGCTGAAGGCATACTTCGCTCACAACCCAATCGGCGTCGTCAAAAAAGCGCCGTTTGTGATGCGGCTTGATGCGGTCGGGTCACGGCGCGAACCGGATTTACAAATCATCCTCAAGGACAATCCCGGCGAATTGACGGAAACCGCGATGATCGGCGCGGCAGATATTTGCATCGAGATTGTGTCGCAAGAGAGTGTCGCCCGCGATTATGGGGACAAATTCGCCGAATACGAAGCCGCCGGTGTGCGTGAATATTGGCTCTTCGACCCGATACGACAGGCAACCCACTTTCATCGATTGAACGAAGACGGTCATTATAAAGAACAACAACCGGATGAAGATGGCTATTACAGCAC
>RFIA01000299.1 GCA_003695675.1 Chloroflexota bacterium | reverse complement strand
CGCGCCCGATTTTCAATGAATGCACTTGATGACATCATAGAAGGCATCCGCGCTGATTTTGTCGCCGAGAACGCCGCCCGCGACGATGCGTTGGCGCGTTCTCGCGAATTGATTCGTCACTGCTCCGAGTGTATCCGCGCCATTCATCGCCGCGAGTGGGATGTGGCCGATGCCAAGCTCGACATCATCAAACAAGGCGCAGACGAATTGCGGGCAGTCGTTGCTGACCATGCGCGGGTGTACAACAGTGGCTATACACAAGACGCGCTCAAAGAAGTCGTCGAAGCCCATGTGACTTACGCTATCATCCGCGAGCAAGCGTTGCCGACACCACAACAACTCGAAGTGCAGAGCAGCACCTATCTGCTCGGCCTTGCCGAAGCCGCGACCGAATTGCGTCGCTTCATCCTCGATATTTTACGTCGTGAAGCCGAGCACAGCGACGAAGCCGAACGCCTGCTGAGTTGGATGGATGCGATTTACGACCAACTTGTGACGATTGACTTCCCTGATGCAATCACCGGCGGTCTACGACGCCAGACCGACATCGTGCGTAGCGTCCTCGAACGGACACGCGGCGACTTGACGCACAGCCTGCGCCAACAACGTTTGCAAGACGCGCTGCAACATTTCGAGTCGCGTTTTCTCGATCAAACGAATGGCGATGCGTAGATGTTGTTGCACCGCCATGACGCCAAGTGCGCCAAGAAATTGAGAAAATAGCGCTGCGTTAAATCTTCTATTTTCTCTGTAGTTCAATATTTTCTACACCGCATCCATCGCCAAATCGACCCAGCGCCGTTCGCGATGCGATTGCTCGACGGCATTGATGATGTGCTGCACGCGGGCGCTCTGCGCGAAGTTGCCCTGATTCTCATCGCCGCCGGAGACAATCTCTTCCATGAAATTGTGGACGAGGTTGGCATAAAACATCGACGGCCACGGTTCACCGGGTTTGTATCCGGGCGGGAAGAAACGGTCGGGAATTTCCACCGGCACAAATTCAACGGCGTCCGGTTTGGCTTTGTGGAGCGTCTGCCGCACGCCAAACTCATCGACAAGGCGGCAAATCAACGCGCCGTTTGAACCATAAGCTCGCGCCTCAAGACCGGGATAGCCGCCGACCGTGACATAACTCGATTGAATCGAACACATCGCGCCATTGGCATACTCGCCGATGTAAATATCGCCATCATCGATATTCGTGCGTACCTTCGTCCCGTCGATGTCCGTACGATAAGGGACAAAGTTCTTCAACAAACCGACGACACTCACAAGGTCGCTGTTCATGAACCACAGGCTCAAATCGATAATCGGTGCGCCATAACCTTCAAGCGATGAAACCTTGATGTCTTTTTGGTCGGTTGGCGGAATCAGATCGCGCTTTGTCAACGGCTCGTCGGGGCTGATGAATTGCGAATTTTGTTCGTATCCGTTGAAGATGAATGGCGTGCCGATGAAGCCCTCTTGAATCATTTCGTGCATGTATTGCATCGCCGGTGCATAACGAAATGTGAGACCAACTTTGGTCTTGAGATTTTTCGACTCGGCGAGGCGATGCGCTTCCCACGTCCGTTTATAATCGTGCGCAACCGGTTTTTCGCACAAACAATGTCGTCCGGCTTCGAGCGCCGCGAAAGCGAGCACCTCATGATTGTGCGGGTCGTTCGGGCCACCGCGCGTACACACATCGACGACATCAATATCTTCGCGGGCGAGCATCTCTTGATAATCGGTGTATACATGCGGGATGTTGAACTCCGCCGCCCGTTTTTTAGCCAGATCAAGATCGCGGTCACAAATCGCCACCGTCTCTGCAAGGGGTGAACGGTCATAACCCGGCAGATGCGCACTCGCCGCCCATCGCCCCGCCCCGATGATGCCGACTCGCAGTTTTTCCGCCATAATGGGGTCTCCTTGAAAAACAAAAGGTCGCTGCTCAGCCACATACATGAAGCGAGCAAAATGAACAGAAATTGAACCGCAGAGGTGCAGAGAACGATTCTAAATCGCCTTGAACATATCCGCAACCACTTGCGGCAAAGTCTGTGGGTCATCGACGAGGAATTGTTTGTCGAGGTCGTCGAGATGATGCAGGCCGTCGCGGGTGAATGGTGTGCTGACAGCGACGACGTGCATCCCGGCATTGAGGGCAGCCTTGACGCCACTCGGCGAGTCTTCAATGACGAGGCATTCGTCCGGCGGCACGTCAAGCTCGCGCGATACGAGTAGATAAATTTCCGGGTCGGGTTTGCCGTGTTCAACATCGTCACGAGTCGCGACAAAATCAAAGGCATTCGTCAATTCGAGAATCTCCAAGACACGCTGTACCTGCGGACAATGCGACATCGTCGCCAACGCCGTCGTGCAACCGACCTCCCGCGCCATCGCTAACAATTGCATATTGTGCGGCCATTGATTGTTGCGGATCACGTCCGGGTCGGCGAGCATTTCTTCGTAAATCTTCAAACGCACCTGTACATACGCCTGCCATGTCGTGCTGACTCCGAATTCGTCCATATATTGCTGCGCTTTGCCTTCGAGGTCGAAGCGTTCGACGAGAGCGATTGCCACTTCACGCCGCGACAACCCGACGACATCTTTGAACGCTTCAATGACCGCCGCTTCGGTGATGGTGTGGGGGCATAGCGCGACGGCGGCACGCGCATACGAAATCGCTTTGAGTTGCTCGGTTTTGACGAGTGTGCCGTCGAGATCAAAAATCATCGCTCGAATCATAGGTCAGTTCAGATTATCCTCTTTCAAAATTCGGGACAATGTGCAACATTATCCCACCGGCACGCCGCTCATGTTTTGTTGACGATAACGCAGCATGAGCGTGAAGCATATCGCGCATATTGTGACGGCAATCGCCGTGATGACAATCGCGGTTGTTGTGAAGGGCACCAGCCAAATCGTCGTCACGAGTTCAAGCGTAATCAGCGAAATCAAGAAAATGATGATGTGGTCACGCTTGACCTTCGAGGCGGCAATCGCGCCAATTGGTGCGCCAAAAATCACAATCGGCAGCGCGACGAGCCAATAACTCCATGCGACACCAACGTCTTGCGAAATACCAGCGTGCAAGAAAAAACCGACGATTGAATTCAACCCCATGATGGTGACGGTCGTCGGCGTGCTGATTTTTTCGTTGACACCGAAGGCCAGTGTCAAGACGATGAACGTCAGCATATCGATGCCAGAACCGACATTAGCGGCGAAACTCCCACCGATGATGCCGATCACGAAGAACAATGCCCGATAGCGATTGTCCCAACCGGGCACATCAGGATGTGGTTCGAGGTCAAGCCACCAACGGGCGATGATCAACGCGACACCAAAAGCTGTCGCGATGAATGTGAACAATATTTTGGGGAAGGGTGCGGGAATAATCAAAACATACGTGCCGAGAATTTGCCCCAAGATTCCGCCCAACGCTACCCACAAGACGACGTGCGGCAGAATCTTGATACGCTGCACATAAATCATGACGGCGGCTGTCGTCATGCCGACGGCTTGAATCATCAGGCCGAAGGTGCGGGCATCGCCAGAGGGGATATGCAGCACTTTCGTGAAGACGGGGAAGGCCACCGCCGCGCCACCTTCTGCTGTCGCCCCCGCGACGAACGAACCGAGTGTCATTGTGAGCGAAATTTCCCAAAATTCTTTGAACAGATGCCAACTATCGCTGCTGACCATATAGACCAGCCAACCGATGATAATCGCCGCGACCCAAGCAGGATACAACCAACGACGCATGTCTGCCTTTCTTTGCTCAACGACGACTTCAGATGCTTGCGATGCAGCGCTTACTTCCATGACAACGATTTCCTTCTGCCAACGATGAAACTATCTATATTGGTAACTATTCAGAGTGGCTAATCCATCAGGTAACTCGAACACTTCTGATGATAGATAACAATGAATCGCAAAAGCACAAAGCACGCAAAGTTTAAGTCGTTGTCTTTCTTTGCGTCCTCTGCGTCTTTGCGGTTAAAAATCTGTTCGTTCTGATTGATATTTGCATCGGTTGAACAGTTACCTTTATTTTCGATGATAACGCATTGGGTGGTGCGCCAACACAAAAGCCCTGACGACTCGGTCAGGGCTGATTTTACGTATTCGGTTGTCAATATCTTGTGCTTAACGGCGCCCGGTGGAGCGAGCATAAAATTGCACGAGTATCTCGGACTGAATCCGCAGCACGTAGATGATGACCGTCAAGCCGATGGTGATGCCGATGAACAAGAAGGACATGGATAACATGCGGAATGGCCCGTTCCACATCTTGTATCCCTGGATCGTGCTGAAGTTGTCCATCAATTCACTACCTGGTAGCGCCGCGTTCAGAACCGCCTGCGGGTTACTCCAGTAATCTGAAGTCGCGCCAAAGGCGATAATCAACCCGACGACCACCGCCGCCATCAACATCATGATGCCCATCATGACGCTCAATTGTTGGAAGCGGCGTCGTAGTGGTTGTTCCGGTATCGGCGGCGCAAATTGCGGATTCATGTGCGCGTTGACGAGTTTCCCCATGCGGCGCAAGCGTTTCGCAATTGTACCCAGCCCCATGGCAATCGCCATCAAACCAAAGCCAAGACCGAGAAACTTCACTTGTGGCACCCATGTCTCAATGATGTGGGCTTCGTGTTGAGCATCGACATAGAATTGAATATCGGTATTGACTTCGACGCCAGTCGCTGCCTGATATTCTTGCGCGACCTGTGCAGCACTCGGCGCACCCTCACGAACGGCTTTCGGCGCAGAGAAGTAATCTTCGAATGCGGGCGATAGGAAGAAAATACCAATCAACACCATCACGCCGACGATCATCCAGCCCATCAATGCAATGAGTGGGAAAATCGGCATCATGACTTCGGGAATGATGAAGGGAAATGGTCCCTTCGGATCATCTTGAATTGTATCGAGTAATGTACCTGTTCGTTGTGCCATGATTATTCCTCCTCACCCATTACCGTTTGACAATCTGTGTATAGGCCGCGCCCATGACGCGCCCACGATTTTGCAGAAGTTTCGGGATACTCGAAAATTCGAGCGCGATGCCGACCATGAACGACATGACACCGACGAAGACGAACGGCTTTACCCATTTCGGCCACGACGCCAGTTGACTCAAATCGTCTTGAAGTTCTTGTGGCGAAGACGCGCTTTCGGCAGCGATACGATCAGGATTGCTCAAACAATTTTCGATGAGCGCATCCGTAGCCGCGAAACCGGACGGTTGTGGCGCTTGTTCGATTAACGCGCAGTCGCGGGCGAATTTGCTGTTATCCGACCAATAACCACCGGCTTGTCGCGACAGAATGATACCGATGATGAAGCCAATCATGATAATCATTGTGCCGCCAATTGTGAAAATCCAATAGACATTGTACTGCCACGGTCGTGCTGCCGGGCGGAGTATGTTTGTTCTTGCAGCCATGATTATTCCTCCTGTTTAGTCACCCGCAACACGGGCGCGAGCTTTTTCTTCGGCAAAGACGGCGTCCAACACTTCAGTCTGTCGATTCAAAATCCACACAATGGTGTAGAGACCGAGTGTAATCGAGAGGAACATCGTCGAAATGCCGAAGAACTTAAACGGGACGAGCCATGCTTCCGTCTGATGGATGCTTTGAATCGTCGGGATGAGATTGACGCCATCGGCAGTCACACCGGCATCAATGACGGGGGCAGGATTGGCAAACAGGTCGCTTGCGTCGCCTGCTGTGACGATGCCAACGATGAGCGCGACGATGAAGATGACCATACCGAGCATCATGAACATCGGCATCAACGGCCAAAAACCCGGCGGATTGGGAATTTTGTCGTGATGATGACGCGGCAGCGCCTCGTAACCGAGACCGCGCAAATTGTCCATGATGACGCGCAGTGCCATGATGATACCGCCCATAATCATGCCAAGACCGAGAAATTTAAAGGTTGGCATCCAAATGAGGGTACTTTGAATATCCTGCATCAAATCCATGCGTGTCGTTTCGCGTGTCACCTTGTCGAGTGCGAAATACTCAGCGGCATTATTCGCATTGATAATGCCGATGATGAACGCGATGACGACGATCATGACCCCCATCACAATCATAATGGGATAGATCTTAGCGAATTTACCCAACAATGAATACATCTAAGCCTCCTATCTCTTTATTTATGTATGGTATCCAAAATTTATCATCGATGATTCGATTTGAAAGAAGCGGCAAGATTTAATTTGTCT
>RFIA01000298.1 GCA_003695675.1 Chloroflexota bacterium | reverse complement strand
GTTGTGGTTCGTGCAATTGGCGATGACAATCGTTTATCTGACATTTCACCCCGCCACCCGTTACCGCGCCCCCACCGACCCGTTGCTGTTCGTGTTCTCAGCCTATACAGTCGTCGCCTTGTGGTTATGGTATCATCAACGTAGGCACGGCGTCGTCGAAGATGCTGCGCCGCTACAGTCTGTTGTGTGAGTAGAGGTGGATTTCCGGTGAAATCGGCTGTTAGTTTATTCGCTGGCGCAGGTGGTTGTTCGCTGGGATTTTCCCGCGCCGGATTCGAGATTTTGTTGGCTGTTGATGATTCGTATGATGCCATCACGACATATCAACATAACTTCCCACAAGTCACATGTTGGCAGCGCGACATCCGGCAAATTTTGGCGGATGATGTTTTACACGCAATCGAATTGCAACCGGGCGGGTTAGACTTTTTGATTGGTGGCCCACCGTGTCAGGGTTTTAGCTCAGCCGGTGCAAAATTCTGGGATGACCCACGCAATGAATTGCTCAGTCATTACATTCGCTTGCTTGAAGGCATACGACCACGTTGGTTTCTGATGGAAAATGTCGAAGGCTTGTTGACGGCTAATAATGGGCGCTATATTTACGAAGTCGCAAAAAGATTTCTTGACGCCGGATATAATCTCCAACTCCACAAAGTGTATAGCCATTGGTATGGGCTGCCTCAAGAACGTAAGCGCGTTTTCATGATTGGCAGCTCACAGATTTCGCAATTTGAATTTCCTCCTGCAACTTATGTTGAACAACCCACTTTGTTTAATGAGCAAACGGTATTGACGATTATGGACGCGATTTCTGACTTGCCTCCTGCGGGACGGAATCCAACCCATATTCTGCAATATACTAGCCCACCCCAAAATACTTATCAGGAAATATTACGCGCGCAAGCCGTCGGCGACCATTGGATGCCTGATTTAAGTGACGAAATTCGTGAACGCATCGCTGCCCTCAAGCCGGGACAAACGATGAAGGATTTGCCGCCCCATTTGCAACATGCGTCCTTCAAACGGCGTGCCTTCCGCCGGGTGATGGACGGTACACCAACCGAAAAACGAGGTGGTGCGCCCTCGGGGATAAAGCGTCTTGACCCCGATAAACCCTGTTTGACAATTACATCTGCTGCGATTCGCGAATTTGTTCATCCACTTGAAGATCGTTTTTTGACGCTTCGAGAATGCGCGAGAATACAATCCTTTCCTGACGATTTTATCTTTGTCGGCCAATCCACAGCTGTAGCGCGAATGATTGGCAATGCTATTCCGCCACTCATCGCGCAACTGATTGCCAAACATTTTTCACAATATCTCGATGACAATCGAGAGAACAATAGCAATCAAAAATCTGGCCGATTATTGGGATATTATTTAACGAAAGCAAATTCGATGAGCCCCGCATTGGCACGAACCGACCAATTGCTACGGCAGCTTCAGTAGAAGGATGAATAGGACAATAGAGATGCTCTCCCAACTCCAACGCGCCCAACTGAATAACGCCCGTACTGTCGGCGGGACACCATCGGTCTATGTGCGCAACGCAGAATTACTGTATTTGTTATGTGTGGTTTGTCGTGATCTCGATGTGCCGCCACCACAGGCCATACCATGCGACACATGTACATCAGCCAATATGACATTTTATGACATCCCTATCGATGAAATATATTGTTCGGGTTTTGAGGATACGACGGAGGGCAATCAAATTGTCGAAAGTAACTTGTATCATCTGACGGAAACGAATACTGACATCTTCACTTATTTTTGGGCGCTGACGAATTTGCATGCACAACGCCGAAAATATCGCGCTATCCTCGATATTCAGCCACTTCCCGAACTCGAAACGATCATACCACGCGGATTGCTAGAACTTGGCACCATGCCCGCCGATGTATTGGCATCTTGGCTTGTATGGCGCAAATTTATCTACGACATCGACAATCGCGCTGCACAAACAACCGGTTATTTATTTGAACCTATCTTGGCTGCTTCTATTGGCGGCGTATCATACAGCGCTCAAAAGTCGCCGGTCAAACGACAAGGCACAGGCTCGGGCAGGCAAGTGGATTGCATCGTCAATAAAGATGCGTATGAGTTCAAGATGCGTGTGACAATCGCTGCAAGTGGGCAAGGGCGCTTCGCCGAAGAACTCAGCTTCGCCGAAGATTGTCATCTTTCGGGTTACCGCCCGGTGCTTCTCGTGCTTGACCCCACGCCTTCGAGTCGTCTTGATGAATTGACATCGGCATTTGAAAAATATGATGGGGTTGCCTATATTGGCGTCGACGCATGGTCTCATCTTGAAGCACAGGCGGGCGAAATTATGGCGCGATTCCTCAAACGATATGTTCATGAGCCAATTGCCCTGCTTGATAAGTATAATAGCAATATATCACCTGTCTCACTTAAATATGATACGCAGGCAAATCGGATCGATCTAACGATTGGAAACGAGCGATTTCAAGTACGATAAGAAGAGCGAAGCCGTGCTCAATACAAGCATCACTCAATGCGAGACATGACTTCTATAAGCGTTTGGTTATATTGTGAATAGTTTGAGGAAAAGAGAAAATGCCTTACGAAATTTTTTGGTATATCGAGCCACACATTTTGGAAGTCAAATATTATGGAGCGGTTACGGTGGACGACCTGCGTGCGGCGCGGGGC
>RFIA01000297.1 GCA_003695675.1 Chloroflexota bacterium | reverse complement strand
ATTGTCTCGGCATTGTATGACTACGAACCGGGTGAAGTGTGGCCGGTCGATGCGATTGCGGCGCTCAAGGCACACATTGAAGCCGCCGGGCTAGATTTTGTCGTCGTTGAGAGTATCCCGGTTCATGAGGCGATCAAACTCGGCTTGCCGCAGCGCGATGCGTTGATTGACAATTTTTGCGCGAGCATTCGGCATGTCGCGCAAGTCGGCATCTCGGTAATATGTTACAACTTCATGCCGGTCTTCGATTGGATGCGGACAAATCTCGCGCTGCCGTTGCCCGACGGGTCAACCGCGCTCGGATTTTCGCAAGATGAGATGTGGCAGATTGATCTCGGCAATGACGCCGGCAGCTTGCCCGGTTGGTCACAAACATTCGGTCGCGACGACCTGACCGGTCTGTTGGCGCAATATGCAGAGATTGACGAACCACAACTGCGCGACAATTTGATTTACTTCATGGAAGCGATTACGCCGGTGGCGCGAGAGGCCGGTGTCCAACTCGCGCTGCATCCCGATGACCCGCCGTGGTCGATATTCGGCTTGCCGCGCGTCGTCAAGAATCGCGGCGATCTGCGACGCTTGTTCAACGCCGTGCCGGACACCCACAACGGCATCACCTTTTGCACCGGGTCGTATGGCGCGGCGCCGGACAACAATCTGATCGACATGATTGACGAATTCGGCGAGCGGATTCATTTCGTTCATGCCCGCAACGTCAAACGTGTCGGCGACAAAGTATTCCACGAGGTGGCGCATCCGTCCCACTTTGGCGATGTAGCGATGCGCGATGTGGTCGAGGCGCTGCTGCGCATCGGCTTCGACGGCCCGATCCGCCCCGATCACGGACGCATGATATGGGGGGAGCAAGGCCGCGCCGGATACGGTCTTTACGACCGGGCGCTCGGCGCGATGTATTTACAGGGCTTGATTGAAGGCGTTGCCGGTCAATGATTGGATTGAATCTTTTGTTTTCTGTCGGCGGTGCGTGGATGTCAAAGGCACACTGACCGGCGGCGATGTCTTGCCCGATTTCATGCTCGCGGTCAAAGATAATTTTCCGTCGTCATCAGCCCGGCAATTTGAAATATGTGTCGCGCTGTGTGATGGCATGATGGATGCGCAGGCGATGTACCTCGCGCATCGGTGACGGCAAGGCGTTCAAGGCGAAGTAGCCGACCGCCGACGACTCGCCATCGACCGGCTGCAACACGCCCCCGACGACGTGGCATTCGAATGTGATGCTGATGACGGCGGTCTTGTCGCCGTTGGGATAATCGTGCATCCATTCATCGCCGCCGCCATAGACCCCCGTCACACGGATGGGGACGACGCGCAAACCGGTTTCTTCATATACTTCGCGGACGACCGTCTCCGCCGGTGTTTCGCCCGGTTCGATTATTCCGGCGGGCAGCGCCCACTCGCCGTCATCGACGCGACGTTGCAGCAAAACCTCGCCGCGATCATTGAATATCACCGCCGCGCAGCCGGGGACGACTAATAAGTCATGGCCGATTTTCTCGCGTAATCCGCGTATGTAGTCCGACATTGGCACGAGATGTGCTCACATTTATTTTGCAAAATGGGTTTGTGAAAACAAACCTGCGTTATCCTGAGTTGGCACGCGCTTTAATTGCGATTCAAACGGGGATCGAGCGCGTCGCGCATGCCATCGCCGAGCAGATTGAAGCCGAGCACGGTAATCATAATCGCGATGCCGGGAAAGAACACGAGATGCGGTTCGGTGAAGACACGATTCCGCGCTTCGCTGAGCATCAGTCCCCACTCGGCTTGGGGTGGCTGCGCACCGAGACCGAGAAACGAGAGCGCCGCCGCGTCCAACACGGCGGTGCCGATGCCGAGTGTGCCTTGCACGATAATCGGCGTGATCGAGTTGGGCAGAATATGGTCGATGACAATCCGCAGCGGCCCGGCGCCGAGTGCGCGTTCCGCCGTGACGAATTCTTGCTCTTTGAGCGACAAGACGCTCGCCCGCGACAAGCGTGCATATTGCGGGATGAAGGTAATCGTGATGCCGAGCAGCGCATTCATCAAACCCGGCCCCAATATCGTCACGATGGAGATGGCGAGCAACAACGACGGGAAGGCTAGCAGCACATCCATGACGCGCATGATGGCGTTGTCCACCCAACCGCCCGCGTAACCGGCTGTGATGCCGAGCAGCGTCCCGGCGAAGATGGCGACGGCAATTGTGACGGAACCGACGAATAACGACTGCCGCGCCCCGAACAAAATCCGGCTGAATTGGTCGCGGGCGTTCAAGTCGAGGCCGAGATAATGAAGCGTGTCGTCACAACCGAGCGCCGGCACACACGGCGGCTTACCCGGCAGACGACCGGTTTCGCCCGGCGCACCGAAGAGCGGCGTCTCCGGGTCATGCGTGGCGACAATTGGCGCCGTCAACGCGACGAGAATCAGAAAACCGATGACGCCCATACCGATGATTGCCGACGGGTTACGAAATAAATTTTTGAAGGCTTCGACCCACAGGCTCGACGATCCTCTGGAAGTCTCGTGCTCTTTGTTCGTGAGTTCGAGTTTAGAGACGTTGGCACTAGCCATAATTTTTCCTTGTTTTAACTAATCCGAATGCGTGGGTCGAGATAACCATACAGAATATCGACAACCATATTGATGATGACAAAAGCTATCGCCAGCAATACGGTGAATCCTTGCACGATGGTGTAATCGCGGGAGGTGATGCTGTCAACGAGTGTGCGCCCGACCCCCGTCAGGCCGAAGATCGTTTCGGTCAACACCGCGCCGCCGACGAGCAAACCGAAATTGAGACCGATGACCGTCACGACCGGCAACAGCGAATTGCTCATCGCGTGGCGGACGACCACCGCGAATTCGGCCAAGCCTTTAGCGCGTGCCGTGCGGACGTAGTCTTGGCTGAGCACTTCGAGCAAACTTGAGCGCGTCATGCGGGCGATAATCGCCATCGGTATCGTGCCGACTGCGACCGCCGGTAAAATCAAATGGCGGATGGCGTCGACGAATAATTCGCTGTTGAGCGTCAAAATCGCATTCAGGACATTCAACCGCGACAAGAACAACAGGAGATTGCCCGCTTGTTCGCCTTCTGCGACTAAGCCCCAGACCAGATAAAACGGCTCCGGGCTGGCCCCGGGCGTCAGTCTACCGCCGGGTGGCAAGGCGAGCGGTGTGTCGCGCAGCAGCACGCCGAATAGATAGGCCAGCATCAAGCCAAGCCAGAAGACCGGCATCGAGACCCCGATGTTGGCGCCAAGCATCGTACCGACATCGAAGATCGATTTGTGCCGATATGCCGAGATGATACCGAGCGGCACCCCGACGATGACCGCGAACGACAGCGCGACCGCGCCCAATTCGAGCGTCGTCGGCAGGCGTTCAATCAGCAAGTCGCTGACCGGACGACCGAAGCGGAGCGAATCGCCGAAGTCGCCGCGAATGACATTGCTGAAGTAGATGGCGAATTGTGTCGGCAGGGGTTTGTTGAGTCCGTTACGTTCGATGAAGGCGTCGCATATTGTATCAGTTGCCCGTTCGCCGAGCACCGACCGGCACGGGTCGCCCGGGATCGCCCGGGCGAGGGTGAACGTCACGACCATGATGCCGATCAAAACCGGAATCGAAGACACGAGACGGCGAATAATAAATTGTAACATCAGCAAAATCTCTCAATCTATGACCGATGAAATCTCGACCATTGTACAACGTGCTCAAAATTATACCGTATCCTGTGCAGCATTCGCGAAAATTGGTCTATCATGCCCCACCGTCATCATTCAAGAAGGCGAGGAAAAAGCCGCTGAAGTAGCTGAAGTCGCCGTCGCGCCCGACATGTAGCGGGCTGCTTGCATCCCACAGCGTCTGCCACGAGACGACCACGTCGTTGGCGTCGAAAGCCGACCCGTTATGAAAACGCACACCATCGCGCAGATGAAAGATGTATTCCGTAGCGTCGTCGTTGACCTCGAACGAACGCGCAAGCGATGGGACGACATCCGTCCCGCCGATTTCATACGCCAACAGCGACTCGTTGATTTGTTCGCAGGCACGCAGGGTTTCGCCGTCGCTTTCGTCGTTGCAATACAGGCTGATCGGCTCGGCATTTTGCATCCAGACGAGCGTATCATCATCCATATCATTCATGACGGCGAAATATTCCGCCGCTAATGGACTCGCGTGCCCCCCGGCAATATCGACGTGGAAAGCTGTCGCCGAGCCACCATGTGCAATCGGCACCATCGGCACGAGATCACGAATGGCGGTGTTGGCCTCGCTGTATATTTCGAGGCGCTCTTGCGGTTCGGCGATGCGGCCTGCACGCGCCAACGGCTCGGTGATGGCGTCGAATTTTTCGCCGAATTGCGGCTGCGCCCCCGCGCCGAAATGAAAGTCGAGGAAATTTGTCGCGTCGGGGAAGTCTGCACTCCAACCCAACAAATGCAGCGAGAGTTGGCCCGCCGCCGCCGCGTCGAGGAATGCGCCGGACTCCATCACCACAATTTCAGTCTCGATGCCGATTTCGGCTAATTGGGCTTGAATGTCCTGAGCGATGACACTCGGTTGCGGCAGATAGGTGCGGACGACATCGCGATAACTCAACGTTGTCCGAATCGGCAATTCGACGCCGGATTGTTCGAGCAACTCGCGTGCTTGTTCAAGATTGTAATGATACGGTTCGACATCGCGCGTATAACCGAAAATCACCGGCGGGAGAAATTGCCGCGCCACAATCGATCCGCGCGGATAAAAATTTTCGACGAGGCGTTCTCTGTCAATCGCATGGGCGATGGCCTGCCGTACCAGCACGTTGTCGAAGGGCGGCACCGTGTTGTTGATGCCGAGATAAAAGACATTCGTGCCGGGTCGCTCGAACAATTGCAAATTCGGATCGTTTTCGATAATTTCAAAATCGCCCGCGCCAACGTTGTCAATGCCATCGACCGTCCCCGCTTGTAATTCAAGCAGCCGCGAGGTGGCCTCTGTATTCCAGCGAAAAATTAAAGTTTGTTCGCGGGCCGGTTCGCCCCAATAATCGTCAAAACGCGACAGCACGAGTTCGTTGCCGAAATCCCAGCGTTCGATGCGATACGGGCCGGTGCCGATTGGTTTGGTCAACAAGTCGCCTGTGCCGCCGGTCGCTTGTAAATATTCGGATGGATGGATGCTGAAGGCAGCAAACGCGGCTTTTTGTGGGAAGGCTGGGTCGGGGAAGCACAACGTGAATTTGACCGTCAATTCGTCAAGCGCTTCGATGGCGAACAATTCGCCGCCGTAATCACAACTTTCAGCCGAAACCGATGCCAATTGCTGACCATGCGCCGGTGTAGAGGCAAGGCTCAAGATAATGAGCACGAGTGCCGACACAGGCAGCATTCGCCACATAGATTTCATCAGATGAACACTCCCGAGAATAAAACAGCTTATCAGTCCGTCAGGGTGTCAGCTTGTCAGGATATGAGTTTCTTGTGCCTCGTCCACAAATAAGTTGAATACCTCACATCTGATCGCTGAGCACTTGAAATCCTGATCGCTGTGCTTTCTGTTTGTTTAATAGTCACAACCGCTACACACGGTTCAAACGAACCTTGTTATGATGGTGTACGATGAGAAGTTGCGACGCAAAGGGTTTGTATAAGAAAATCTTGGCGGTTCAACTTGTCTTGTTGAACTGCGTCCGTCCTATACGGTTTTTATAATATACGCAACAATGGCGATAAATCCGGCAGCAGCGCGTCCGGCTTGGCATGTTGTAACGTCTCGCGCGAGGCGAAGCCGGTCGCGACGGCGATGGCACGCGCCCCTAACGCACGGGCGCATTGCACATCCGCCGGTGTATCGCCGACGATGATCACATCTGCCGGATGAATATCGCGCTGCGCGAATGCAATCGCCCGTTGCAACGCCAATGCAGGCAAGCGATTGCGGTCGGGCGCTTCGCTGCCATACGCGCCGACTGTGAACCATGCCGGGTCATAGCCCGCCGCTTGCAATTTAATCGGCGCGGTGGACGAGACATTGCCGGTCACAAGCCCCATCATGAGATCGTCGCGCTGCCGAATTTGCGCGACGACATCCAACGCATACACACACGCTTCAATCGGGAAGTCGTCTGCAATCTCGCGCAAGTGGCGGGCAACCGCTTTTTCATAAGCGGGCATGAGGTCACCAATCGCTCTTTCATCATACCCGGCCTCAGTGAGGAGTTCCATTAACGTCAACCAATCGGTTTTGCCACCGAATTGATGCGTTGCGAGGTTGCCTGTCGTCCCGAAAATTTCCAGCATCGCCCGCCGCGTGGACTCGCGTCCTACGCCGTGCGGATGTAACAAGGTGCCGTCGATGTCGAATAAAATCAATTGCATGAGGATGCTATCCTGTTGATGATGGCTTGTAATCCGGATTGTCGCGCACGATGAGCGCGGCGCGATTGTCCGTCCGCGGGTCGGTGATGTGGTCGTGCAGAATGCCGCGCACGGTGAAGCCATTCTTGATTTGCATCGCGAGGGTTTGCCCTTCGACTTCACCGGCGATGACGCCCTCGATGTAGGCTTCGAGCGTCATCTTGTCGCGATATTTTGCGTAACCCGGCAGCATCCCACCGGCGATCTCGCCGCGTAGATTGAGTCGCTTGACGAGTTCGCGGCGCGCCGCATATAACCGCGACCCAATCCCCCGTCGCCGAAAGTCGGGATGTACGGCCATGTCTGCACCATACAACCATTCGCCATTCGGGTCGTGATTCGTGAACCAACCGCCGCCGACAATCTCGTTGAATGTGTGGTCGGGATGGTCGAAGTCGAAGTTTGTGCGAAAGGTACTCGTCGAAGCGACAAGGCGTTCTTTGCCGTCGACGATTGCGAAGACGGCGAATTGCCCTTCTGGGAAGATTTCGATATGGCGGCGGAAATTTTCCGGCGACAGCAATTCGTCTTCGGTCAAAGTGAAGAAGACAATCCGTTGCAACGCCGCCAAATCATCGGCCATCTCAATCGTGCTGTTGACGATTTTGAGTGGTAAGTCGTCTGTCGTCATGACACCTCCTGATGATAACATCACAGCCAATCAAAGTTGCGAGCAATGAGCAATTCAGTTTGCTCAGCATGATGTGTATTTTTCATCGCAATCGTTCGTGTTTCAAAGCGAAATTTCGCGGCAAGATTGCGAACCTGTTGCTCATCATGATACGTCATCAAAAAATGACCCTTTACCTCTGCCATCAGTGAGAAGAGATGTTCATGGTCAAGTTCTGAATGCGTATACAAACGATGACCAGGATTTTTCCCGGCGGCTGTGTAGGGTGGGTCGATGAAGAAAACAGCATCCGCCTCTTGCGCATATTGCGGGATAATTTCCAACGCATTACCTTGAATGAAGCGCAACCGCTCACGAATACTGACAATATCGAGAATGCGGCGAGAAAGCGTATTTGGATACCAACGCGAAGCCAAGCCCTTACCTGCTTCGCCATGCTTCATCTTGCCCGCACCGGGTGCGAGAATTCCCCCACGATTAATACGATTTCTAACGATTGTTTGAAATGCGCGCTCGTGCAATGTTGTATTTTTTTGTGCCAGTAACATTTCAACATTTTCGGGCGTCATTTCAAAGGATTGAATGCGTTGTGCCAGCCATTCGCCATCTTCTGTGTTGATAATCGTCTGCCATACCGCAGCAACCTGCTTATCAAGTTCGATAAGGATGACTTGTTCTGCGAGTTGCTCAAAGGCAACTGTCAAGCCAACTATCGCGCCGCCCGCAAATGGCTCAATGAATATCCGACGCTTATTAGGTGGCAAACTCTGCAACCATTGCCGGATGCGGGGCACGAGCCATGTTTTACCACCGGGATAACGAAATGGACTACGATGCTTGACCGACGCAACATTCACAATTTTTTTGTCCGGCGGTACGAATCCGGGAAGAGGCGGTTGCTTCATAGAGAAATCCTATAATAAATCGGTCAGGATCGGCGCATCCGGTGGATTTGCATCACTATCAAACTTAGCATCTAGCTTTTCTTGCAACACCTCAACAAATGCGTTAATTGAACCCGGCTGTGGTGTTGCAATTTGCGTTAAAACGGAACTGAACATCGTATATGCTATACGATGTAAGGTGAGTTGATATTGATGGGTGTTTGGCTCATAAACAAGATCATAAACAAACCACGCGAGGTCTGCTTCATCGGGATTAACTTCATCTAATTCGGGTAGTGTATCGTAAAATCCTTTATGTAATGCCACTGCCTGTTTCTTTTTCCATGAATTCAAGAT
>RFIA01000042.1 GCA_003695675.1 Chloroflexota bacterium | reverse complement strand
AGCACCTTCTTGCCCGCCGCCGCTTGACGTTCAATCGCCGGTTTGTACACATTGAAGGCGTGGTTGATGTCGGTCGAGCCGCTTTCCATCGAAACGTCGTAACCGAAACGCACCCATTGTACGCCGTTCAATTTCGACGGGTCGGGGTTGCCGAGATGATGTCGCGCATCGAGATTCATGCCGAGGAAATTAGCATCGACGCTGATCGGTTCGCTGACCGTCAACAACCACGCGGCGGTATATCCTTCGGTGCCCATCGATGTGCGCACTTTAACCCACTCGCCATCGACACCGAGCTTTTGGAAGGTGCGACCGTGCGGTTCGAGTGTTTCGATTTTGTCGATAATATTGATTTTGGCGAGTATGTCGAAGTCTGTGCCGGGACGCTCACGAATGCGTAAGCCGTTGACGGTTGAGCGCAGCTTGAGGTCGGGCCAATAAAACACCAGCGACGGGTCGATAACATCCGGCAAGGAATAACCATCGAGACCGTCGCCGGGACGTTGCACAACAATTTTGATCGATTCGCCAGCCGCGGCTCTGCCAAGCTCGTCGCCGACTTCGACCATATCGTTCATATTGACGGCGATGTCTTTGAGATGCGCATAGATGACGAGATAAGTGACGCCGTTCAGTTGTGTCGCCGTTTGCACATACTGCCCATAACCGATGTCTGTCTGCTCGCGGACAACCGTCACCACCTGACCAGCAGCCCCGGCGCGAATAATCGTATCTTCGGGCGCGAAGATGTCCATCCCCTCATTTTTCACCCCCCCAACGTCTTCACCAAACGGACGTGTGACCTTGACCGGGCGTGCGTCCGACGGCCACGCCAAAATAAACCGATCATCTATCTGACTGCTGTTCATAGTTTCTCCATATCTGTCATTGAGACGAACGCGCTCATCTAAAATCGCTTGCAATTCTTGCGGCGTATTGGCGCGAATCAAATCGACGCGGACGACATTCGGGTAGGCGCGGCGGATATGTGTGAGCGCGTCATTGTTGAACCATACCCCCGGCGCTTCGACGGCAGTGACCGTGAAAAACCGATTGAGGTCGTTGCCCGCCGGTGAACGCACGACGACGACGCGCTCAAATGAGGTGGCGTATGATTTGGCGGCTTCGAACCACGCAAAAAAGTTGATGTCCGGCAAAACAAGAGCATGAGAAATCAGTATTTCGTCCATAAGCGGAATCCCCTATTGAATAGTTGCCTTCATGAAAGGTTCATGTGAGGGCACGGTATGCCGATAGCTATGTAGAATAGCGTGGAGATTATTTTCAACGAGAACTTCACCCCCCGGCCTCCTCTCCACATAAATTATGCTTCGGGTCGTACACGCGACTCATCATCGGCTTCGATGGCACGCAGCAGCTCATCTTGCATGGCACGAATCTCGATAAGTGTGTTGCGATTGTGCAACAATAGATGATCGATCTTTTCACTCAAATAGCGGATTTCAAGCTCGGCTTTGAGATTGATACGGGCATCGTTCTCGTCGCGCATCCGGTCGAGTTTGTGATTGCGGCGCTGCGCCATCAAAATAATCGGCGCCTGCACAGCCGCCAACGCACCAAGCACCGTCCCCATCCCGATGAGGATAATCAACGGATACGGCTCAAAAGGCCGCCAGACCACATTGGCAACCACCCATATCACCATCCCGACGAGAATCAACGCGACGAAAGACCATGTGCCAACCGTATCAGCAATCCGATTGGCGAGACGGTCGCCGCGTGTCAATGCGCGTTCAAATTCAATATCGGCAGGTATTAGCGCCTGTCGTTTGATGCTGTTGATGACGTCCGTCTCCATGTTTGAGAGCGGTTCGCCTTTTTCGTCTTTGAGTGTGTCCTCGATATGGTCAACGACCGCCCGATTAAAACAATCGACACACACATCATCATCGGCTGACCACGCCGCATGGCGGTCATGAATCGTGTTTGCAATGGCGGTGGGCAAGGTTGCGCCGGGTAAGATTTCGCCGATGAGGTGTTCATTGCCACAAACCGGGCAGCGAAATGTGTTGTGATTGTGAGACACCATCTGAATAATCCATCCGAGTAGTTGCTTTTATTTTATTATAGGCGCGTGTTTGTCGCTACATGAAAAGAAAAACCAACAAGACTTACGCAATATAGCCACAATCTCGATGCGGCCTATCGTGCGGTATAATGTGAGCAGCAATTCAACAGAATTTGTCAATATAAGCACAGAGCACGAAGGAACATGAATCTATGAGCGACAACTTTGAATACATTCACACGGCTGAGAATGACCCGAAATGGAATATGCCGTATACACCGGCGATTAAGGTGCATAGCGGCAAGACGGTTTACGTCTCTGGCGTGACGGCGGCGCCGGTGTATCACAGTCATCCCCACATCGCTGAAGAATTCGACCATATTCCGCTCGATCCTAGCGAACAGGCCGAAATTACCCTCAATCAAATCCGTGAGGTATTACAAGCTGCGGGTGGCGACCTACACCACATCGTCCAAATGATTCGCTTCATCAAAGACATCGAAGTCAATCAAGACGCGATTAACATGACGATGAAACGGATGATGGGCGGGCATCTCCCGACCAACACGACGATTGAAATGGTTCGGCAGGCGACCGACCCGCGCATCGTCCTTGAAGTGACGGTTGTCGCCGT
>RFIA01000041.1 GCA_003695675.1 Chloroflexota bacterium | reverse complement strand
GATGAACCATGATAAACACGAACACATTTACACCCGTTACAAGCGAAATTATTGCCCAACTTGAAAGCATCGTCGGGGCGGCGAATGTCAGCACGGCGCGGGCCGATTTAGATTTGCATGCAAAAGATCAAGGTCATCATCCGGCGCGACCCGGCGAGGTTGTCGTATGGCCGACAGAAGCGCAACATGTCGCGGACATCCTCAAAATGGCGAACGAACAACGCATCCCGGTGACGCCATGGGGTGTCGGCACGTCGCTTGAGGGCAATCCTGTGCCGATATTCGGCGGCATTTTACTTTCATTTGAACGCATGACGGACATTATCAAAGTTCATGCCGACGATTTTCAGGTCACGGTACAACCGGGCATCCCCTACAAAGACATGAACGAACAATTGAAGCGTTATGGTTTGTTCTTCGCCCCCGACCCCGGCGCGAATGCGACTATCGGCGGGATGCTCGCCAACAATGCGTCGGGTATCCGCACGGTCAAATATGGTGCGTGCAAAGACAATGTGCTCAGGATGCAGGTCGCGTTGGCCGATGGCCGTCTGATTCATGTCGGGTCGCGCTCGATTAAGCAATCAGCCGGCTACGACTTGTTGCATCTGTTCGTCGGTAGCGAGGGAACACTCGGCGTCATCACCGAAGCAACACTGCGTCTGATGCCGATACCGGCGCTGATGAGCGCGGTGTTGGCCCACTTTGAGACGGTTGAGGCCGCCGTCGAGACGGTCGTCGCGGTGCGTGGCAGTGGCCTCGACCCGGCAGCGTTGGAATTCATCGATGCCAATCACACGATTATGTTGACCGAAGCCAACAATCTCGACTTGTTGCCGAAGCCGACGCTATTCATGGAATTCCACGCCGCTCACGAAGGCGCGTTAGAGATGGGGCTTGAAATGGTGCGCGAAATTTGCGAAGAATTCGGCGCGATTAAAATCCGCACAACGACCGACCCGGCTGAACGCAAACAATTATGGTATGCCCGGCATCACTCGTATGAGACGGTGATACGCAAGCATCCCAATCACAAATTCTTTCTCAACGATGTTGCCGTGCCGATTAGCGCCTATCCCGAACTCATCAGCTTTATTGAGCAACGCCGTATCGAGGAAAATATCACCGCCTATATGCTCGGTCATGCCGGTGATGGCAATATTCATGTCGAGTTCCCTTACACCGACGAGGCCGGTTTGGAGAAAGCAAAAGCCATCAACGGCGAAATTGTGCTCAAGGCGATTGAACTCGGCGGCACATCAACCGGCGAACATGGCATCGGTATGGGAAAAATCGAGTATCTTTTGCAAGAACACGGTCAGGCAGTCGATGTGATGCGGGCACTCAAGCAAACACTTGACCCGAACGGCATTTTGAATCCGGGCAAAGTGCTGTCTATGGCTGAACATGGTCTTCACGAGTTGTCGATGACGACGACCTAAAAATCATCGTCTTCTTCATCCTCATCGTCTTCATCGTCGCCGTATAAATCGATTTCATCATCTTCATCATCAAATTCGCTGATGTCGAAACCATCATCATCAACAATCTCTTCCTCATCATCGAGATCGATGAACAAATCGTCCTCGATTTCGACCTCTTCGAGTTCAGATTCGTCCGGTTCCACATCAATGACATCATCTTCGTCATCAAGGTCGTCATCGAGGTCATCTTCATCCGCATCCTCTAATTCGAGTACGTCTTCATCGGCCTCATCAAGATCAATGGCGTCGAATTCGTCATCGTCGATCATGTCATCATCATTGTTGAGAATAATTCCCGATATGAGAAGTGCTTCGTTATCCATAATGATCCCCAAAATGGCGCGTATATATCTTTCTGTATTCTAGCATGATGTTTGTCACTTTAGATAACAATGTTGCGGGAAAAATTTCAGCAATGCAAGATGAGTGTTATCCTTGCCCGGCAATGATGTCGAGGAAGTATTGATGCAATCGTGTATCATTGGTCAGTTCAGGATGAAAGGCTGTCGCCAACAAATGCCCTTCGCGCACAGCGACGATACGACCATCGCTCAAGCGAGAAAGCACTACGACATCGCCAGCAATTGCTGTGACAATCGGCGCACGGATAAAGATCGCATGAAAGGGGACATCACCAAGCACCTCAAACATCAAATCGGCTTCAAAGCTGTCGATTTGGCGACCGAACGCATTGCGATTGACCGTGATATTCATCGCCCCGACGATAGGTTCTTCACCACCAATGTCTTTTGCGAGTGCAATCATCCCAGCACAGGTGCCCCATACCGGTTTATGTTCGGCAAATTCACGCAACGGCTCAATCAAATCGTAGGTTTTCGCGAGTTTGCGTATCGTCGTACTCTCACCGCCGGGGATGATAAGCGCATCAATATCATCAAGATGTTCCGGCAGCCGCACTTGCCTCGTCTCGATGCCGAGCTGCCGCAAGATTTTCTGATGTTCGATGAATGCGCCTTGCAGCGCGAGAACGCCGACTCTCATGACGGATGGGTTCACTTTCAATACATAACCGGCCAGCACCACTGATGCTGACCAGAAGATGTTCGTTTCTTGATAGTTTACGCGCCATCAATGCGCGGTCAAGAGGAGACTAGAGCCAATCGACGCAGGCAATCCCCACCTTTGCGCTTCAATCATTTTTGCGAGATGATCGTTTCATAAATCGGGACAGGCTCAGCCGCGAGCGAATCGTCCACGACTGACAGAAATGCCAATGCGTCGTCAAACGTTTGTGCAAGATGTAGGCGGACACCCGTCGCATTCATGATGACATCAAGTGCGGCATTCAATAGTGGATGCGTACTGACAACAACAACCCAGCCAGAGTCTGCCCTTGCCAAGCGATTGAGAGCAGCACGATAATGACTGATGTGCAAGGGGAATGCACCGATATTTGTGGCGTCGATGATATGGTGGACGATGGACGTGCTTGCTTGAATATATTTCGCAATTTCACAACCGTATTGTGCTAACTCAGCACAATGAATGTCGTCGTAAACTTGCGTGTAGGTGATGCGTTCTTCGATCATCCATGAAGTTATTGCTGGCATGATTGTGCTCCGTCAAGCTCTAAGTGACTGTCTTAAATAGCATACCAGTAAGACAATTACTTAAACTGTAAAGCAGTTGTGAAATTTATCGAAATTTCTTGCCAGCTACGTTCGGTTATGACAAAAGAAGGCAAAATGTTCTAGGTTGTGTTGACATTTCATAGATTGATGCGGAATCAAGTGACGCCAACGCAGGGCAATCGTTCCGTTGGGGCATTGCGTGCAATGCCCTGAAGGGTTTAGCAAGCTAAACCCCAACGATTGTCCCCTATTTTTGCATCAAAGCGCAAATGTC
>RFIA01000003.1 GCA_003695675.1 Chloroflexota bacterium | reverse complement strand
TATGTTCGAGAATTTCAACAGCATTATAATGAAGGGGCAGGTCTGAGGCTCGCATAAATATCTTTTCCGTAAAATAGACGATGACTCTACGATGACCCGATTATAATGCGTGCGCGGGGATTTGTCACATAAATGAATGGCTCAAAGAACATCGCCTCAGGTTAAAACCATGAGGCTATCAATGAAGCCAAGCACACTAAAGGTGCTATGTGTCACGATCCCTAACCCCTTCAGTGGGTTTGCAGCTTTTCGCTAGCCGGACGGCTTCAGCCTACGGCGATAGTTCGATTGAGGTGAATATCACAAAGCCCGTGCCGGAGTGGGACGGACAAGATGTCGTGGTTGCGCTCGAAGAAGACGCCGCCTTGACCGACGGCGAAGTGCAGCAGCGCATAGGGCATTGCACGCAACGCCCCAACGAATAGAATCTCTGTCGTAAGAAATTTACGCCTCGGCCATGGCATTGAAGTCGTCGTCGCTCAGGTCAATCGCGGCGGCGGCGACATTCTCCTCAAGATGGGCAATCGACTTTGTGCCCGGTATCGGCAGCATCACCGGCGAGCGTTTCAGCAACCACGCGAGCGCAAGCTGATACGGCGTCGCGTTATATTTGTCGGCGATTTGTTTGATCTTCGCCTCTTCGAGCTTGCCCGCGCCGACCGGAAACCACGGGATGAAGCCGATGTTCTCGCGTTCACACGCATTGAGCACATCTTCCGACTCGCGGTCGAAGATATTGTAACGATTCTGCACCGACACAATCGGGACGATGGCTTGGGCGGCGGCGAGTTGTTCCGTCGTCACATTGCTCAGGCCGATGTGGCGGATTTTGCCCTCATCACGCAGACGCGAGAGTTCGCCGATTGAATCTTCAAACGGCACTTCCGGGTCGGGTCGATGAAATTGATACAGGTCGATGCGTTCTAATTTCAAACGCCGCAGGCTGCCATCGAGCGCCTGCCGCAGATGTTCCGGCGTGCCTTTCGTGTGCCATTGACCCGGGCCGCTGCGCGTCAGGCCGCCTTTCGTCGCGATGATGACGCCATCGGGATACGGGTGTAACGCCTCTGCGATGAGATTTTCGCTCACATCGGGGCCATAGGCATCGGCGGTGTCGATGAAGTTGACTTCGAGTTCAATCACCCGTCGCAGGACGGCTTTCGCATTGTCGATGTCATCCGGTTCGCCCCATACGCCCTCGCCGGTGATGCGCATCGCGCCGAAGCCCATGCGATTGATGGTGAGGTCACCGCCGAGTTCAAAGGTGCCGCCTGCTGATGCGAGTACGTGTCCATTGCTGCTCATGAGATAAGCTCCCTTTTCATAATTGTGGGCATAACACGTTATGCCCCAACAAAACACAACGCAATAGATTGTACCCGTTCTGCAAAAATATTTCGCCCGGAAAAATGGGTAGGATAAGACAACGCGGCGGATGAGCGCAGGGCAGGCGTCAAGCAACTATTCATGATGAATGTGTAGAATGGGATAAATTGTGCGTCATAATCGGAGTGATTTTATGAGACGAAGAAAAGTATTGTTATTGAGTATGCTCATCACATTGATATGGCTTCTCCTGAATGTGCTTCAGCCGGTAATCGCTCAAGAACCGCCGAATCCTGACGACATCATCGCGATTAGTTGGAGTCCTAATGGAGATCGCATCGCAGTTGGTCGCTTCAACGGCAGCATTGAAATCTTAGATGCCAATAGTGGTAATGTATCACTCACGTTGTCGGGACATTCGGAGGCGGTGTTTGAATTGGCGTGGAAGCCTGATGGCAGTCAACTTGCAAGTGGCAGTCAGGATACGACTGTCCGTGTTTGGGATATGTCAAATGGTAATTTATTGCACACCTTGATGGCACATCGTCTAGGTATCACTGCCCTCATCTGGACGCCGGACGGAACCAGAGTTATAAGTGCCACTGCTTTCGATGAGCAACCGGGTATGCGTATTTGGGATGCAAATACAGGTCTATTGCTGGACAGCAAAGATTTTGCCCCCACAGCGGATTTTGCTTGGAATCATAGTAATTCAGTTTTGGCTTTAGCTAGTAATGCTGGATCAATAATATTAAAGTCGGGGACAATATTTGAGACAATCAATATATTTGGCAATAGCCTTGCGAATGTTGAAGTAAAGTGGAGTGTCGATGATAATTTTGTGATTTCAGGGACTAACAATAGTAGAGTGACAGTCTGGGATGTGGCGACCGGACAACAAGTAGTTACTGTAGTTGCAACGGATAGTATTTCAGTTGATCCGCCACGTATCAATAGGGTCAGGGAATTCAACCTCAGTGCCGACAATACGGAACTGACGACCATCGCCGCTGACGGAACTGTCAGGATATGGGATGTCAGTACCGGAAGTCTTCTGCATGAATCTCAGATAACCGGCCCCATTTTTGCCGCTGAGTTCAGTCCCGACGGCAACAGTTTGGCGTTTGGTGGTGAAGCCTCGACGATTCAGATTATCCCCGCGCCGCAAGTCAACGAAGCGCCCTTCGCCAACGCCGGACTCGACCAGACGATCACGGACAGCAATGGCGATGGCAGCGAGATAGTCACACTCGACGGCTCGCTCAGCAGTGACTCGGATGGCACAATCGTCAGCTACGAGTGGAGCGAAGGCGGCACGGTTATCGCGACGGGTGTCTCGCCGACGGTCAGCCTCGCGGTTGGGACGCACACCCTCACGCTGACCGTCACCGATGATGATGGCGCGACGGATACGGACGATGTGCTCATCACGGTTGAGGCATAAGTCACGGACGACTCGTTGTGAGTTGTTCCCTTGATGCTGCGCTGACGCATTTGTGACCTTCAGCTCACAATCGTATACTTCTCCGGAGGCGGCGTTCAGAATTATCATGGGTGTTGATGCCGGGCCTATGGGTCAACAAGCTGAAGGGACAATCACATTTGCACGCGACTCAAGTGTTGGCCCCCTATGCGTAACCAACAATAACGTCAGAACCATCACCTGCGGCGCACTTCAAGGCAGTACCGGAATGCCGAGAACATTTACCAAATTTGTGGCGGTTCACGAGTTGGGGCATATCTTCGATGATCAGAGTGCGCAAGGTGGACAAATTCGTTTGAGCGATTTTGTATCAAATGCGTCGATCACTGATTCTAATATACTTTGGGTAATGGGATGGATTACAACAAATGGATGTCCACCCGGATCAAACGTATTCGCTGAAGACACCACTGTACTTAGATCAAATAATGCAGGACAGCTTGAAGTATGGCGACGTGGTGAACGCGGATGGGGCAGTGGGCCGGGATCTTTCTATAATCCTCCAACACAAAATGACAGGTGTGTTCAACGCAGTGCCCCTAATTTCACAGATTTTCAACAAAATCCCGATCAAGCATCAGTTGATGAATCTGCTGCCGATATGTTCTTGAATTGGGTCTATCGGTTACAAAGCGGAGGTGTTTTAGCAAATGTTTGTGACCCACTCAATCAGACGAATCCGGGATATTGGACAGGGCAAGGATTCCTGAATAGAGATTGGCGTAATCAAATGAGTGATACTCCAACATCTGGATTACTCGACGGTTCTTTACCCGGCGATAACCGTTTCTTCTGGATGCACGAAGTTGTAGATGATATTTTTGACAGACATCCGTGGTAGTGTCAATTTAGAGAGATATGGAAATGAAAATCTTGAAATATTGTAAGTCGATGAAGACTTTGACCATCATCACATTCATTTTTCTGAGTTTGGTTTTGGGGCTTGAAAGTAGTGGTGCTCAAGAACCACCCAATCCTAGTGATATCATTGAGGTAAGTTGGAGTCCTAGTGGGGATCGAATTGCAATTGGTCACTTCAATGGTGGTATTGATATTTTGGATGCCAGCAATGGTACTGTGTTACTCACATTGGCAGGGCATTCAGATGCTGTGTTTGAACTAGCGTGGAAGCCTGACGGAACTCAACTCGCAAGTGGTAGTCAAGATACAACTGTCCGTGTTTGGGATATGACAAATGGCAATTTATTGCATACTTTGATTGCACACGATCTTGGAATTTCTGCTCTCATCTGGACACCGGATGGAACTAAAATCGTCAGCGCTACTGGTTTTGACGAGCAATTGAATCTACGTGTCTGGGATGCAGCCGCAGGAACATTGCTAGATAGTAAAGATACAGCCCCTATAGCAGATTTTGCGTGGAATCAAGATGGAACGATATTAGCTGGGGCTGGCACAGCTGGAGTTGTCATATTCCTTTCGGGAACCACATTTGAGTTCATGGATATAATTATCAATGAATTTCTGAACGGTGAAGTAAAGTGGAGTCTCGACGACAACTTTGTTATTTCAGGTAGCAACAATAGTAGAGTGACGGTCTGGGATGTGGCGACAGGGCAAGCCATAACCAATGTGCTTGCGACAGACACCATTTCCGCAGATCCATCACGTATAGATAAAGTCAGAGAATTCAATCTCAATGCTGATAACACGGAATTAACGACCATCGCTGCTGACGGAACTGTCAGGATATGGAATGTCAGCACCGGAACTCTTCTGAGTGAATCTCAGATTACCGGCCCTGTTTTCGCTGCTGAATTCAGTCCCGACGGTAGCCAATTAGCTTTTGGTGGTGAAGGCACAACCATTCAGATCATCCCCGCGCCACAACTCAACCAAGCGCCCACCGCCAACGCCGGATTCGACCAAACCGTCACGGATAGCGACAACAACGGCAGCGAGTTGGTCACACTCGACGGCTCGCTCAGCAGTGACGCGGATGGCACGATTGTCAGCTATGCGTGGAGCGAAGGCGGTGTCTCGCTTGCTACCGGCGTCACGCCGATGGTCACGCTCGCGGTCGGTGCGCACACCCTCACGCTGACGGTCACGGATGACGATGGCGCCACGGCGTCCGATGATGTCGTCGTCACGATCAATCCGCCGACGATAACTTGCGACTTCAACATCGCGGTCGCAGATAGCGCCGGTCTCATCGCCGCCATCAACACGGCCAACAGCAACGGTGTCGCCGATACGATTTGTCTAGCCAACAGCACTTACACCTTCACGACCCCCGATAATGTCCACAACGGAGCGAATGCGTTGCCGGTCATCATGAGTGATATCACGATTGAGGGCAATGGCGCTACCCTGACACGCGCTGTCGGCGCACCCGCGATGCGCTTCTTCGAGGTCTCTGCCGGTCGCTTGGCACTCGCCAATCTGACGCTGAATGACGGTCTGCTCGACAGTGGCAATGGCGGGGCTATCTTCACACAAACTGATCTGTCGCTCGACACAACCACCATCAGCAATGCCAGCAGTCGTTTCGGTGGTGGTGTCTATGTGGCGGCCGGGACACTTTCCGTCAATGGCAGCACCTTCAACCAAACGACGGCCATCGAAAATGGCGGTGGTCTGTTCCTCAATAGCGGCACCATGACGGTGACGGGCAGCACCTTCAATGGCGGAAGTGCTCGCTTCGGCGGCGGTATCTATGTCAACAACGGCATCACGACGGTCACCAATAACAATTTCTCGAATCATGTTGTTACCGAGCAAGGGGGCGGCATCTTCTTCAATACCGGAACACTCACGTTGAATGATAGTAGCTTCGATAACAACAGCGCCCGTTTCGGCGGTGGTCTCTACGCCAACAGCGCCACCGTGACGGTGGACAACAGCACCTTTGCCAATCATGTCGTTGCGGAACAGGGCGGCGGTATCTTCTACAATAATGGCACATTGACGATTAGCAACAGTAGCTTCGATAACAACAGCGCCCGTTTTGGTGGTGGCATCTTTAGCAACGGATCATTCACTGTCGGCGGGAGCATCTTCACCAACAATAGTGTTGTCGAGCAAGGCGGCGGTGTGTTCACGAATTCAGCCGGTTCGAATACAGTCGATAACAGTTGCTTCAACGGCAACACCGGACGCTTCGGCGGCGGGTTGTACAGCAGCGCGTTGAATTTTATGGCGACCAACAATTGGTGGGGAGCGGCAGATGGCCCATCGGAAGCCGGTTCGGGAACAGGCGATGCGGTCAATAGCAATGTCATCGTCATACCATTCTTATCCACTGAGCCGGCTTTCTGTGTCGCCTCGCCATAGTATGCGATCAATAAGAATCGGCAATCACGCTGGTATTTAAGATATAGAACGGGGACGACTCGCGTTGAGCCGTCCCCGTTGAGATTAAACGGCGAGGTTGTACAACGCACTCGCCACATCATCGTCGAAACGGGCGAAGGCGAGGCGCACGGTCGCCGTCAGTTGGTAGCTGTCATAGTACGGGATGTAATCCACACTCGCAGCAATCTGCCGACGATAACCGACCAACCATCCGGGACGATAGACACAGACGGCGGTGCCGCGATCATTCGTCAGGTTGCCGACCTTGCCATCGGCTTCGGTCAGGGGCATCTCCGCGCTGACCATCACCGGCGCACCATCAACGAAACCGATTTGTCCGGTCTGTGCCGTGGCGTGGGTACCGGCTTTGTCCATCGTGACGAATTCGCTCATATCGAGGAATTTGGCATAAGTCCCGCCATCGACAATCCACGCGAGATCATTCGGGCGGGCGGCATGACGACTCGACATCGCGAAGCGTGCCTGCCGCAGCAACGCCAACGACGGCGCGACATTGGCCGCGTTGACGGCGTTGGCCGTGTTGGTGACGATGGGCAGCTTGCGCAAACCGTCGAACACGAGGAAGCGGTCGGTGCTGTTGGGCGCGGCGGCGTCGCTGTTGATGTTGCCGGTCGCGCCTGCTTCGGTGTCGCCATTCAGCAGCACATAATCGATGCTGTCCGCGATGGCACGCACGGCTTGCTCACGATAGATATTCAGCACCGGGATGATGGCATCCTCGACGAGTTCGGAACTGAAGCCGACCCGCAGCGCGAGTTTCTTCGCGGCCAATTGCACCTTGCCCGAACCGACTTTGCTGTCGGGGATCGCGTTGCCGCTGCCGAGCGTCAACTGCGCTTCGTCTGTCGTCTCGGGGACGAAGAAAACCGTCGGGTCGGTGCCTTCGATGGGCATCTCGAAGGGATTCGAGGGCATCTCAATCGAACGGAACAGGGGCAGAATCGTATTTTCGAGACGCGCCTTGCTCCAAATTTGAGCGCTCCACAAATCCGGCACCCATTCGTCGCCGAAGCCGGTTTGTGTGCTGTAGCTGAGTTCGTCTGCTTTGATGGCGGACAGCCCCGCTTTGTGAATTTTGTGCGCCAGCGCATTGGCATATTGCTCGCTGACGCCGTGAAAACTCTTGGCCGAGCGCATGATCATATAGCCATGCAGCAAGTCAAGCGCGTCGGCATTGTCGAATTTGCTGTTGACGGCGATGCGCGGCACACCTTTCGCCGCGTCTTCCACACTCGCGACCGGCAAGCGTTTCCGCGCCGGACGTTCGTCTTCCAGCAAGAGAGTTTCGTTGTGCATCGTATTTCCTTTCGTTAGGACAAGGCGAACCTTACCCAAATCATTGCGATGTTCACCGTAGGGGCGACTCGGTGAGTCGCCCCTACCATTTGTTGGGGCAAAGCGAGCCTTACCCAAATCATTGCGATGTTCATCGTAGGGGCGACTCGGTGAGTCGCCCCTACCATTTGTTGGGGCAAAGCGAGCCTTGCCCACGTCATTGCGATGTTCATCGTAGGGGCGACTCGGTGAGTCGCCCCTACCATTATTTTCGTTGATTTCTAACCGCGTCATGTCCAACCCCAGCGCATCGTAAGCACTCTTCAGCGTATGGACATCGGTGCGGCGTGGTTCAGCCGGGGCCGGCGTCAGGCTGCCTTCGACGACGGGCCAACGTTTGATACGCCCGTCATCCGCAACCTCGACGAGATGCGGCAAACTGCCGGACGACCAACCGAGAATGCCCCGGTCGATGAGGCGTTGCACAGCGCGAACATAACGTTTGCGCAGGTCGAGTTGCGCCTCGACCCAAACACCGGTCTCATCAACCGTGATGGTGTCCATCACACCGATGACAGCCGCCTTGAGTTGGCCGTCGAGTCCGTGATGATAGAGCACCGGTCGGCGGTCGAACCAATCCAACCCCAATTCGGTTTCGGGTGTGAAATATTCGCCCTGTAAGTCGCGTTGTTGTGGCGTTCCCCACACAATCAGGTAGCCACCGACGCGCCCTTCTGCGGCGTCAAGCATTTTGACAGAGGTTTGCATGTGCATTTCACCTCGATAGAAATACTTGTAGGGGCGACCCGGCGGGTCGCCCCTACACGAATTGCGATTGCTCAAAATTATCAGCGTATCGACCATATCAGGGCGCAACACGTTGCGCCCCTACAAAATGGTGGATATATCAGATGCTGACATGCTGATCGCTGACATGCTGATACACTGAATACTTGTGGTTGTCTCGACTCGTCCACACGCGGCTAGTCGAGTGGTGCAGACGCGGACAACCATGTAGACCGGTGGGGTCGCGGGCGGTCTCCCGAAAGAGCCGTCCGCTACTGCCAGCGAATCATTGTGCCGATGCGATGATGACGTTGTGATGATGTCTTTACATCACGTTGCAACCATCACACTAGCACAAAAATTCTATTTTGTGTTTACAAAAAGGCAAACTTTTTCGCAACATTTTTTCGGGGAAGGCTTAATGAGCGGCGGTCGGTTGGATTTTGATCGTCAATCCGTAAGAGAATCCGTTGAATCGATATGGCGGGCATCAAAGCGAGCGCTCGATAAAACGCCCTTGCCCGCGTTCGCCGAAAAATGCGCCATCGTGGACGATGACGCGCCCGCGACTGATGGTCGTCTGTGGCCAGCCGTGAATCGTGAGACCTGCATAAGGCGTCCAATCGCAATGCTCATGCAGCGTATCGGTGGACAGCGTGACGGTTTTCTCGGTGTCGAAGATCACAAGATCGGCGTCATAGCCAACGGCGATGTGTCCCTTGCGGTCGAGATGACACAATGTCGCCGGTGTCGTGCAGCAGACATCGACCCAACGATTGAGCGAGAAATATCCCTCGCGCACGCCGCCCGAATACACCGCCGCGAAGCGCATCTCAATTGATGGTACGCCGCCGGGAATTTTGCTAAAGTCGTGTAGGCCGCGTGATTTTTGCTCGCTCGTGAAGGGCGCGTGGTCGGTCGTGACGATTTGCAGCGCATCGCGCTTGAGCGCGTCCCACATCGCGAGGCGGTCTGCTTCCGGGCGTAACGGCGGCGCACATACCGGAAATGTCCCTTCGAGGCCCGGTTGATCGTAGGCGGCGTCGGTCAAGAACAAATATTGCGGGCAAGTCTCGCCGGTGACGGGCAACCCCCGTGCCCGCGCTGCGACGATGCGTTCTACCGACGCGCTGCATCCGACATGAAAGATATGCACCGGGACGCCGACATAAGTCGCGAGGTCGATGACGCGGCTGACGGACTCGGCTTCGGTCAATGCCGGTCTGCTGCGCGGATGCCAATGCGGGGTGAGCCGACCCGCCGCGACATTGCGGGCGACGAGGGTTTGAATCACATCCCAATTTTCGGCATGGACGACGGGCAAACCGCCGACATCGCCTATCGCTTCTAGCGCGAGCAATAACTGCGCATCGTCAAGGCGCAATCCATAGGCCATGTAAAGTTTGTACGTCGTGATCCCCGCGGCGGCGACAGCTTTGAGTTCATCGAGGCGGTCGATGTGATGCGGGCCGATGTTGCTATGGAAGGCGTAATCGATGACGACGTCGGGGTCGGCTTCCGCACGACGCCGCATGAGCGCCGCCATCATCGACTCGTCCGGTTCGGGATGAACAAAGGAGATGACGGTCGTCGTCCCACCGAAAGCCGCCGCCCGCGTCCCCGTGAAGAAATCGTCCGACGAGACGAGACCGGGGCCGAGATCAAGCGCGAGATGCACATGCACATCGACGGCGCCGGGCGTGACGAGTTTGCCGGTCGCGTCAACGACCTGCTTGCCGCTGAGCCGTTCGCCAATCGCCGCGATGCGTTCGCCGGTGATGCCGACGTCGGCTTTGTATGTCGTTGTGGCGGTGACAATCGTGCCATTTTGAATCACGAGATCGTAGGTCATTGGCTTTTTTTCCAATATTTGAGCGCTTCTCGTGCTTCCGGTGTATCTAAGTCGGCCAAGGCAAAGCGAGCGCATTCTTGCGTCCACGGGTCGCTGTCGCGCAAGGTGATAATCAATGGCTCAACAGCGCGTTCATCGCCTTTCTTACCGAGCACACGCGCCGCATGACCGCGTGTGCGGGTATCATCGTCATTGAGCAACGTATTGACGAGCGGCTCAATAACTCGCGCATCGTCCGTTTTTCCGAACGCCAACACCGCATTCGACCGCACCCGTTTATCCGCATCTTGAAGTGCGATGAGGCACAAATCGATATAGTCGCCTGTTGGGAACAATTGCACGCCAGCAATGATCGTCGCCCGCACCCGCCCGGACTCATCGCGGTGGAACATCTCGATCAGCGTTGCCAGTGTGCTCGGATCGCGCAGGTCGGCCAAAGCATTGACAGCAGCCACTCGAATCATCTCGTCCGGATCCGAGAGCGTTTCCGTCAGCGTATCGATCACATACGGGTCGCCGAATGTGCCCAAATAACGAATCGCCTGCCGACGCACGTTGACATCATTATCGAAGTGGGCAACGCGCATCAATGGCTCGACAGCGCGGAGGTCGCCGACAGCCGCTAGCGCCGGTGGCACAACCTGCCGCACTTCGGCATCGAGGTCATCGAGCGCTTGCAGCAAAACATCGACAGCGCGGTTGTGCCCCAATTTGCCGAGCGCTTCGACAGCACAACGCCGCACCTGTGCCGCTTTGGTGGGGTCAATCGCCAATTTTGACAACGGATTGATCGCTAGTGGATTGCGCATCCGCTCCAATTCAGCGATGATACGGCAAATCATCTTGGGGTCGGGATGATTGAGACCGGCAAGTAATTTACCAATCACCTCGCTGTTGGTCAGTTGTGGATAATCAGCCATCGAATTCCATGCTGAATATACGCTGAATGATACCCTCCAGTATACGCATCAAGACGAAATTCGCGAGTCGTGTTGGCCACGTCGATGTTGAAGCTCCGGCCACAACAACAAGGTAATCAACCCATTGAGGACGACAATCACCGTGCTGCCTTCATGACCAAGTACGCCGACGGGCAACGGCAGCCGGACGACGAACACACCGGCAATGAGCACGAGAATCACGGCAATCGAGAAGGCGATATTTTGCAGCACAACACGCCGCGCCTTCTTGCTCATTTGCAACGCATACGCGATCAATTCGAGGCGGTCGCCCATCAGCACGAGGTCGGCGGTTTCTAGGGCGACATCGGTGCCCGCCGCGCCCATCGCAATGCCGACGGCAGCCGTCGCCAAAGCCGGGGCGTCATTGACGCCATCGCCGACCATCGCCACCATGCCGACTTCTTCGCTCCATTGTTGGACGATTTTCGCTTTGTCTTCCGGCATCAAACCGGCGTACACCGTCTCGATACCGACTTCGTGCGCAATCGCCCGCGCGACTCGTTCGTTGTCGCCGGTCAGCAAAGCGAGATGTTGCACCCCGCTCGCTTTGATTTGGGCGATGGCGTTTTTCGCTTCGGGGCGCACCCGGTCGGCAATCGCGAGAATCCCCATCCAATCGCAATCGCTGACGCCGAGAATGCAAGCCGCGCAATCGTCGCAATTGTTGGCGCGGATGACGCCGATGACGGTTTTGCCTTCATTTTCGAGACGCACGCGCTCGGCTGCCAGATGCTCCGGGATCGGGTTGAGTCGTTCGAGATACCCGATGCTGCCGAGATGGACGACGCGCCCGTCAACTTTCGCCGCGATTCCCCTGCCGGTCATCGCCTCAAAATCATCGACTGTGCCGGGCGTGACGCCGCGCGCTGTCGCCGCTTCGAGCACCGCTTTCGCCAACGGATGCTCCGAGCGCGACTCGACCGTCGCCGCGACCGACAGCAGTTCGTCATCGCTCAATTCGCTGCATGAAATGACATCGGTCACAGACGGCTTACCGATGGTGAGCGTGCCGGTTTTGTCGAATGCGATGGCTTGTACGCCGGCCATCGCTTCGAGATACGCGCCGCCTTTGAACAAGACACCGCGCCGCGCGCCGGCAGCAATCGCCGAGATGAACGACGCCGGTGTGCTGATGACCAACGCGCACGGTGACGCGACCGTCATCAAGACCATCGCCCGGTAGAAGTTGTCTTGAAAATCGACCGCCATCAGCAGCGGCGGCACGACGATGAACAAGGCGACAGCGCCGATGATAAACATGGCGTAATATTGCTCGAAGATGTCGAGACGCCGTTCGATGGGCGCTTTGCTGTCTTGCGCCTCTTCGACCATTTGAATGATGCGAGCCAACGTGGTGTTCGCCGCCGTTTGAGTCGCCTCGATGTCGAGCACGCCGCGTTGGTTGAGCGTCCCGGCGAAGACGGTATCGCCCGGATTTTTCTCGACCGGGATCGATTCGCCGGTGATCGGCGCTTGGTCAACTGCCGACCGACCATCGCGCACGATGCCGTCCACCGGGATGCGTTCGCCCGGTTGAATCAAGACGACATCGCCGACACGAATCTGATCGATATGCACGATTTTCGTCGTCGCGCCATCTTTGACTCGCGCCTGTTCCGGGTAGAGCTTGAGCAGACTTTTAATCGCTTGCCGGCTGCGCCCGATGGCGTAAGTTTGCAACACATTGCTCAACGAGAACAAGAACAACAATATCGCGCCTTCATGCCATTGATTGACGCTCGCCGCGCCGAGCGCCGCGAGAATCATCAACATATCGACATCAATCTGACGCTCGCGCAAGCCTTCGAGCGCGGCTTTCGTGCCGAAGATGCCCCCGGCAACATACGCCGTGATGTTCGCCGCGTGTATCAACCACGCCGCCGCGCCGGAGCGCTCGGCAATCAGGCTGACGATAATCGCGATGAGCGTCACGACGACGAGACGCGGCTCTAACCATTCCTTCGTCAGCCAATGCCGTTCATAAGATTCGTCTTGCTTTTTCGATTGGTTGAAGGCGCCCGTCAGCACACCCATGTTGATTGTTGCCTTTCGCCTTTCATAACTACTCATGTGGAATCCCAAAGGTATTAAAAAAACGATTTGAACCGCCAAGAGCGCCAAGAAAGGCACAACGCGCCAGAAAATCGATGTCTGTAGGGGCGACGCGCCGCGTCGCCTCTACGGAAAATGCGCAATGTATTCATCGTCGTACATCTTGATGACGCCTTTGCATCCTTTATGTCTTTGCGATTCGATCAAGAATCGGTTGCGCCGCGTTCTTGCAACAAGGCCACAATCTCATCGTGCCCGAATTCCCGCGCGAGTTGTAGTGGCGTTCGTCCTTTCATATCGGTGACATCGACATTTTCCACACCATTTTCGAGCAGCCACTTGACGAGTCGCGTATGCCCGTCCATGACGGCCACCAACAACGCGGCGTCGTAACCTTCGGTGCAGCCGTATGCTTTCAGCATTTGTGCCACGTCGATGAGGCCGCTGTGCGCCGCATGAGCCATCACCGGGATGCCGTGCGCACCGCGTCCGTTGGCGAGTGACGCATCACTTTCGAGGAAGGCTTGCACCTCATCGGCACGTCCCAGCATCGCCGCCGCAAAAATCGTCAGCCTTGCGCCTTGTTCGAGCAAATACTCGGCAATCGCCCGGTTGCCGACATGCGCCGCGCCGCCGAGCGCGGACTCATAATCGTTTTCTTTCCATTGATGCTCTGCATTCAGCAGCGCGGGATTCTCGGTCAACATCGTCTTGACCATTTCGAGATCAAAATGCCCAGCGATGACAAAGGCTTTCAAGAGTTCCGGCGCGGGGGTATTATCCGTGCTCATATCCTAATCCCTAACGTATTTGTCGGCAAAGCAACAACCAAATTCCTTTGTCGACAATTTAATTTTAACACGGGTTAATTTAATAGCCAAGTGTGATTAAGTCCATTTTGCACAAAAGAAAAACTCAAACGACACAGTCTACACAAATAAATCGCATGAGGCGAAAAGATGTGACTCAAATTGATTTTAGCGCCACGTCTTGCGCAACACACGCAACCAATTTTCGTGCGTGATTTTGCGCAGCGCCTCATCATCGTACCCGGCACTGCGCAAGGCATCAATCAGCTTCGGCAGCCCGGCGACATCGCCAATCGCATCGGGGATTTTCGCGCCGTCAAAGTCGGAGCCAAACCCCACGCGGTCGATGCCGATCCGTTCGACGAGATAATCGATATGGCGCACCATCGTCTCAAGCGGCGCGTCGCCTTCCCACTGACCGTCTTCGCGCAAAAAGATGACGGCGAAGTTCAACCCGACCATGCCATCCGACTCTTTGATGGCGTCGAGTTGTTTGTCGGTCAAGTTGCGTGCCGATGGGCTGATCGCATGAACATTGGAATGCGTCGCGACGAGCGGCGCGTCGGAAAGTTTTGCCACATCCCAAAAACCGGCCTCGTTGAGATGCGACAGATCAATCATGATGCCGAGTTGGTTGCACGCTTTGACGAGCGCTTTGCCCGCATCGGTCAAGCCCGGCCCTGTGTCCGGCGAACTCGGAAAGCGCAACGGCACACCATGCGCAAAGGCATTCGGTCTGCTCCATACCAAACCGAGCGAACGCAAGCCGTTGTCGTAATAATTTTGCAGCGTGTCGAGCGCGGGGTCGATAGGCTCGGCGCCTTCAAAATGCAGTATCGCCGCGAGTTGGTCGTTGTGCAGGCAGCTTTCGATTGCATCGACGGTGCGTGTGACGACAAGTTGACCGTCCGACTCTCGCGCGAGATGGTGTAGCAAGTCGCTCATCGCTTGTGCTTCGCGCTGCGCATAAGCTGTGTCCACCGCGTCGGGGATCGGCAAGTCGTAGCCGTGTTCGTTGCGATGGGCGTCGAAGTCCGGCATCGAACCCGTGCCGGGTATGAATATCGCGAAGAAGCCCCCGGCGAAACCGCCCTCTTTGGCACGCGGCAAGTCGATATGCCCGATCTCGCTGCGTTCAAAGAAGCTGCGCCCTTGCCCGCGCTCGTCGTTGTACAAATTGAGCAGTGTATCGTTATGACCGTCGAATACGGGGAATGTGGTCTTCGTCATCAGTTGACCTTCCATGTTTTACGGAGAACGCGCAGCCAATTTTGATACCCGATTTTGTGGAGTTCGTCGTCGCTGTAACCGGCGTCGCGCAAGCCCTGCATCAACACCGGATACCCGGCAGCATCTTTGATGATGCGCGGCACATCCATCACCCCCATATCCGCGCCGATCCCCACGCGGTCGATGCCGATGCGCTCGACGAGATAATCGATTTGCCGCACCATCGTTTCCATCGGGACATCGGCGTCGTTGGCGCCGTCTTCGCGGATGAGGATCGGGATCAGGTTGATGCCGACCATGCCGTCATGTTCTTTGATGGCGTCGAGTTGTTTGTCGGTCAGATTGCGCGTCGAGGGCGCCAGCGCGTGCGCATTCGAGTGGGTCGCGACGAGCGGCGCGTCGGAGAGGGCGGCGACATCCCAAAAGCCTTTTTCATTGAGATGCGACAAGTCAATCATGATGCCGAGTTGGTTGCACGCTTTGACGAGCGCCTTGCCCGCATCGGTCAAGCCCGGCCCTGTGTCCGGCGAGTGATTGAATTTGAACGGCACCCCTTCGGCGAATATCGTCGGGCGACTCCACACGAGACCGAGCGAACGTAACCCGGCTTGATAATACACTTCGAGCGCGTGCAAGTCGGCGTCAATCGGCTCAGCGCCTTCAAAGTGCAAAAGTGCGGAGAAGACTCCGTTGTTGATATTGTGCTCAATTTCATCGACAGTGCGCACCACTTGTACTTGACCGTCACTTTCGCGCTCGATACGAAACAGATTGGCGACCATCGCCATCGCGATGGGGTGTGCCCGCGAGGTGTCGAGCGCATGAAATTCGTGCTCGTGCGCCGGGTCATCCATCAAGGCATCAAGTTCGCCGTCCGGCACGAAGACCGCGAAGAATCCGCCGATGTAATGCCCTTCTTTCGCACGCGGCAAATCGACGAGGCGGGCGTCGGTGTTGCGCTCAAAAAATGTGCTGACCGGCGCGTTGCCGACCGGTATGTAATCCATCAACGCATCGTTGTGCCCGTCGAATACAGGATATTGTGTTTGTTGAGACATTGCTTCTCACCTATCGGTAGTTGACCCATGACGATAATTGTAACGCACCAAGCGCAATCATGTGCAGTCCATCCATATTCCCTAATAATTCGGGGGCGAAGGCAGGTGAACCATCGTATAATGAAATATCAAATAACAAGCGAGAAAGAAAATTCACATGTCGGCTATTTTCATAATTTTGCTTGCGATGTTTTTTGGATTGGGTGCAGCGACGGCGCAACCGACGACTGTACCCATATTTTGTGGTGAATTGAGTGAAAGTGATTGCGCATTGCTGATGACTTCACAGGATGCGATGGAAACCGTCACAGCAGCCACTTTCGATTTCGATATGGTGTTTGACTTCACAACAGATGACGGTTCATTTTCTATCAATATGGGTATGGATGGGCGTTATCGTGTGCCCGAAGGATATGCGACTCTCTTCGATACTGACGCATTCGCGTCACAGGATGCTGCTGAATTACTCAATACATTCAGCGATGTTTTAGGCAATGTGGATGCAGTTGTGATGATTGATATGGGTGCGCAAGATAACTTATCTACGGTTGGTGGGCCGCCATTTGAATTCAATATGGAAGTTCGCATGACCGACGGCATCACCTACATCAATCCCGGTGTGTTTGGCGCATTGTTCGGCGTGCAGTCGGGATGGACGGGTTTCGATATCGCTGGATTGTATCGTGATCTTGCCAACGACCCCGCATTGGCCGATTCAAGCGACCTGTCGCAAATCTCGCCGATTTTCGGCGTGACAGGTTTCAATGATTTTGGTCTTTTCGAGCCGGAATTTTTGTCAGCATTTGTCTCGGTTGAACGAGTAGCCAACAGTCAAATCAATGGACAGCCGGTGGCAGTGTTCGTCGCATCGGTTGACCCGCAGGCCTTTGTGAGCGAAATGACCGTGCGCGACACCTTGCACACAGCCATTAATGAGATATTCGCGCAAATCAACCAAAATACGGGCGCATTTGGTGGAGATTTGATGCTTGAACGTGCGGCATTCGATAACGCCTTCGATTTCGTTGCGCCACTTGCCGACAATGTCGCGCTGAGCATCACCCAACAAATCGATCTCGAAAATAATTTCAGACGGGCGACGACGGTACAAGTTACGGTCGATATAGACCGTGACACTCTGCTTGCACTCGGCGACAATTTCGCGACTTCTGAGCCATTCGCATTGCAAATCGAATTCAATTTCGTCTTCGATGACTTCAACGATGTCGCGCCGGTCGAAGCACCGCCGAATGCCGTCATTCAACCGCTCGACCAATTATTTGGTGGCGCAGGCGCGGGTAGCTTCTAATTCCGGAAGTAACTGCTCGATATATACGGGTGTATCAAGCAGAAGGAAAAGATATTCAACCACAGTTGGGGTTTAGCTCGCTAAACCCTTCGGGGCATTGCACGCAATGCCCCAACAGCACGATTGCTCTGCTTTGACACCACCTGATCCCCCAGCAATCAATGAAACGCCAACACTACCTAATAGAGAAACGATTTCATTTGACGATAAGGGGTACGCATTTACTGAATACTTCAAGGGGGTTGCCTTTTGTGAACGCTACTCATGCCGTGCCCTTACGAAAAACACATATCGGTCTCGCCGAACTGCGTAAGTCCTGAGATATAAAATCGTCAAGACGCCAAGAGCGCCAAGAAAAAAGATTCGTCCGCTTGATCGGCGTTGGGTGTAGCTACGCTGCGCACAACACGGTAGACTCAAGATCATGATTGTGTCTATCAAAGCTGAGGGATTCTCATGGCGCAGCGATTTTTATCGAATCCGTCTCCGGCGGAATGGCCGCGCAGTGCCGATGTGATTGTCATCGGGGGCGGCCCGGCGGGGACGGCGACTCTGTGGGCGCTGGAACGGGCAGACCCGACGATACGGACAATTTTGCTCGAACGCAGCGACCGTCTCGGCGCGGGCAGTTCAACGGTGTCGTTAGAAAATTATCGCACAACATGGCCGGCTTTGTGCCTCGCCCGGCAGATGCAGCGCGGTGTCGAAATTTTCCACAACGCCGATGAATATCTTGGCGAGGGCGCGGCAGAAGCGTTGGCCGTCAAAGAGCGCGGTTATTTTTATTGTGGCTTTACCGAGTCGCAGGCGGCGACGCTCAAGGCAGATGTCGAGCATTTACACGCGATGGGCATGTCGCATGTCGAGTATCTTGAGCGCGACGAGATTGCGCATCGTTTCGCATGGGTTGGCGAGCGAGTCATCGCCGCGAAATATGACCCCCTCGCCGGTTGGCTGGACTCGAATGCGCTCATCTATCGCTTTGCGCAAAGCACACGAAATGCGACGATTATCCTTGAGGTGGCCGAGACCGCGATTCGCGTCGCGGGGGGGCGCGTCGTCGGGGTGACGACACCGCACGGCGACATTGACGCGCCGCATGTCGTCATCGCTGCCGGGGCATGGTCACGCGCTGTTGGGCGCACTGCCGGTATCGATATTCCGATTATCGTTCGCCCGGTGCAAAGTTTCACGACGAGTTTTCGCCACGCGGCTTATCCCGAAGACGGCCCGATGCTCATCGGCGGCCCACCTTATCCGGTCTCGCGGCCAGAAGCCCGCGACGGCGTGATCTTCGGATGGGAGTATCATTGGAACAACAAACATGTCGATGACGGCAGCGACGAGTTGCGCGACTATCTCGAAGAGCCGGTTGCCAACTTGAATCAACTCAAAGACCCGCGCTTTCCGTCGATTGTGTTGTTGTTAATGGCGCGGCAATTCGGGCACAGCGATGGCAACGGCTTCGACAGCCCGAATTATCTGCGTGGGCTGGTACACAACATCGGTTATTATGTCTATCGCGCGCCGCACAATGCCTATACGATTGACGCAGACGGCACACGGCGTCCCTATCATAGCCAACGCGCCATCATTGGGCCGTCGGGCGAAGTCGATGGGTTGTTCTTGTCGGTGGCGCATGTCGGGCACGGGATTATGGCCGCGCCTGCCTCCGGCGAGATGATGGCGGCGCACATTTTAGGACACGATTTGCCAGACGAGAGCTTTGCGCAATTCAGCATCGATACGCATGAAGTCGAATTCGATGGCGGCGGGTTGTAGGCGGATTATCGGTAGTGTGTGTAAAAGTCGCGGGAGAAATTCTCTTGACATCTGAATGGGCAAGTGCTATGATGCACTCCACTCACATAAAATTGGGGGCGTAGTGTAGCGGTTAACATGCCACCCTGTCAAGGTGGAGATCGCGGGTTCGAATCCCGTCGCTCCCGTCCACGCAATAATATTCTATAGCATAGCACGTTCGCTTGTGCTCACTGAAATCTCAGTGGGCTTTTTGCTTTCTAGCTTAGCTAACAAAATATAACCAACATTTACGCCATAATTTCAATTTCGCAGTGTAATATAGTGACAGACGAGTCACTTTACCTGAAAAAAGCTATTGAATAGCCATTGAGGTTCACCCAATGGAAGCACGCCACCGCAAGAAAAATTGGTATCGCTATTTACAACACATCTGGTCTCGACTGACGGAACCACAATATGAGACGGCCTCGCTCGAAGAACGCCATCGCGCCCGGTTGATTACTTCGTTGATTTTAGTCTTGACTCCGCTCAGCATACCGGTGGCGATAGTCGGTACCTATCCAGATCATAACACATTGGCTTTGCCCGCATTTTATATCATCATGATCGGCACATTTCTCGGCATTGTGATGTATTTTGTCAGCCGAACGCCATATTTCAAGTACGGTTATGCCATCCTAATCGGTGTCCTATCAATCATTGTCTTTATCGTCCACATCGTTGACGAACCGTCTGAAAATGGCCTGATCGTGTTGGTTTATCTGGCTTTCCCGATTATTGTCAGCAGTGCCTTGATGAAAGCGCGGACAATTTTGTGGGTGTCGGCGATGCAGATTGGCGGTGTGCTTGTCGTCGGGCTTGTGCGTCCCGAAACGTACAGCCACAATATGATGTTAGACCTCATGGGCTTCTTGTTCATGGTGACCGTCGCCGTCGTGCTCATCACACGCGACCGTAACCGGCTCGAATATGAACGCAACGCCCAATTGAAAATGAGCGAAGAACGGCATCGACAAACTGTCGAACGCTCGCCGAATGCGATTTTCACCCTTGACCGCGCAGGCATCATTCAATCGTGGAATCAGGGCTGTGTCAACTTGTTCGGCTATGATACAAACATCATCGGCCAATCGGTCGAGATACTGCTCGCCAATCCGCAAGACATGGCTGAATTTGATGATATGCTACAGCGAGCATGGGCGGGGGAAACATTCACCGGCGTTCAAATCCGTTATCGCAATTCCACGAATCAACAACGGCTAACCCTCTCGCGATTCATTCCGTTATTTGACACCAATGGCGATGTTGATGCGATATTCGTCGGCAATACCGATTTAACGGACATCCATATCTCGCAGCAGGCATTGCGCAGAAGCGAAGAAGAATTTCGCTCGATATTCGAGATGTCGCCAATTGGGATGGCCATCATCTCGCCCGACCGTTATTTCGTGCGGGTCAACCAAGCACTTTGCGACATGATTGGGTACACACCCTCCGAACTTCAAGAGATGACCATCCTCGACATTACCATACCGGATGATGTCGAGCGTACAAAAGACATCCACGAACAAACATTGCGCGGTGAATTGTCGGGGGCGCATCGCGAGAAAATTTACATCCGCAAAGACGGCACACACCTCCCGGCGCTTTTGAAATTCACAACGAGCTATAAGGCCAATGGCGAAGTCGATCATTACATCGCGCAAATTGTGGACATCACCGACCGCAAACGCGCCGAAGACGCCTTGCAACAAGCCAACGCAGAACTCGAAAACCGGGTGCAAGAGCGAACGGCAGAATTGCTAGCAGCAAATGCCGCGCTCAAAGAACAGATTGCGGAACGCGAACGCGCCGAAGCAGCCCTCAGCCGCAGCGAAGCCTACTTGCGCAAAATTTTCGATCACTCCAACGACGCCATCTTCGTCATCGATGTGCAAGCCGACTGCATCTACGACGCCAATCCGCAAGCCGCAGCGATGCTCGGTTATTCGCGGGAAGAATTGACTCAATGTTGTGTGTCGGACATTCACCCCGACGAATTGCCGTTGATGAATGAATTGGCGGATGTGGTGATAGAGAAAGGCTATGGATGGACGGATGAGTTGACGTGTCGGCGAAAAGATGGCGTCAAAATCCCAGTAGAAATTTCGGCATCATCGTTTGAGCACAATAGCAAACCGGCGATGTTGTGTCTCGTGCGCGATGTCAGCCAACGTAGAGAGGCCGAGCGTGCATTGCGCGAAGAACGCAATCTGTTGCGAACGATTCTCGACAATGCCGCCGATTTTATCTTCGTTAAAGATCGGCAAGGTCGCTTCGTCCTCATGAACCAAGCGGGACTAGAGCGGATTGGTGCGCGTGAGGACGACCTCATCGGGCAGACCGCCGACGCCTACTACGACGCTGAAAAAGCTGCTGCATTCAACAAAACGGATCGCATCGTCCTCGAAACCGGGCAAGCGCTGCTCAATCAAGAAGTGCATACCATACGCGAAGATGGCAGCGAAAGATGGACTTCTACCAACAAGGTGCCCCTGCGCAACGCGGATGGCGACATTATCGGCATTGTCGGCATTGCCCGCGACATCACCGAATTGAAATTGATCCAACAAGATTTGCAACGAGCCAACGATGCGCTTGAACAACGTGTCGCCGAACGCACGGCAGAATTAACTGCCACCAACGAACAATTGCAGCACGAGATTGCCGAACGCGAACAAGCACAAGAATCTTTACGAGCCAGCGAAGAACGCTTGCGCAGCATCTTCGAGCAGTCTAAAGATGGTATTTTCATCATTGACCCGGCCAACGACCGCATCATCGAAGCCAATCCGATGGCGTCACAAATGTTGCGCTATACACCCGAAGCCTTGTTGCAAACGCCGGTGTCGCGGATACACCCGAACGATACAACGCACTTGCAAGAATTTGTCCACATCGTGATGCAAGCTGGGCACGCTTGGACGGACGAATTGGCGTGTGTGACGAGCGATGGCGAACTGATTGAAGTCGAGGTCTCGGCTTCATTACTCGTACTCGACGGTCAGTCGTTCATACTCGCTATCGTCCGCGACTTGACAGAACGCAGACAAGCACAGCGTGCGTTGCGCGAATCGCAACAACTTTACCAATCGCTGGTCAGTTCCGTCGATGGCATTGTGTGGGAAGCGGAGGCTGACACACTGGCTTTCACTTTTGTCAGCCCACAGGCAGAGCGCCTGCTCGGTTATCCGGTATCGGAATGGTTGGACAATCCGAACTTTTGGGTCGAGCATATTTATGAGGCCGACCGCGAATGGATTGTTGATCTTTGCAAACGTGAAGCGGCTGCTGGGCGTTCGCATGAATTTCAGTATCGCATGGTGAGCGCCACGGGTGAGATTGTCTGGCTGCATGATGTCGTCTCGGTCGTGACAGAAAACGGAAAACCGAGCAAACTGCGTGGCCTCATGGTGGACATCTCCGAACAAAAGCGCGTTGAGCAGGAACGTGAACGCGACGCCCAACGATTGGCGTATATGCTTGGTATTCATCGCGCCTTGCTGGGGACACAATCGGTCGAAGAGATTGCACAAAATGCGCTAGATCAAACCTATCTCTTCATCCCATATTCTCGTGGTACTGTCGTCACCTTTGACTTCGAGAAGCAAGAAGGCACACTGCTGGCCATCAAGCAGCAATCTGCCACGACTCGCCTCAATGTCGGGCAATCGATCCCGTTTCACTTGTGGTTAATCGAACATTTACAAGCGGGCAAACATTATATCATCGACAACAATGACGATGAGTCATTGGATGAGACAGCAAAGATCTTGAAGCGTGAAGGGTTGAAGACCTTCCTCGTCATTCCACTCATTGCACAAGGCAAACTCATCGGCACATTCAATCTTGGGTCTCAAGAAGCGAATGCCTTTGAGGAAGAAATTGTTGCGTTGCTGCACGAAATTGCGGACCCGTTGGCAATCGCCATTCAGCAAACGAATTTGGTGCATCAGCTCGAACAACAAGCCATCGCATTGCGCAAAAAGACCGAATCGTTAGAAATGCTCAACGCCGTTGCCGATGCGATTCACGGCTCGCTTGATATTTCAACAGTGACGATGACAGCGCTTGAAGCTGTCGCCGAATATACCCAAGCCGACGCGCTGGGGATTTTCGTGCCCGACGAAGACCCGCAACTCGTCCGCCGCGTGGCGACATTTGGCATGGTGGACGAAATCATCAACTTTGGTGGCACACTCCCCATGCACGGCAGCGTAGCCGGAATGGTCATCCGCGAAAATCGCACTGTCATCATCGAGGACCTCACCACACATCCGGATGCCCATCAAGCATCACAACATCCACTGGCGCGGGCCGGTTTCAAGAGCGGCATTGTGCTGCCCCTACCCTATCAAGACCATGCCGTCGGCGCGATGACTCTGCTGTTCAAAACACACGATCAATTGACCGAAGAGCAACTCGACACATTGCGTGCCATCGGGCAAACAATCGGGATGGCGTTGTCAAACGCCCAATACGTCTCTGATATTGACACGGCGCGGGCACATGAATATGAGCAACGCATACTGGCCGAAGCGCTGCAACAAACCGCCGCCGTGCTCAGCAGCACATTGCATCTGGAAGAAGTGCTCGACCGTATTCTTGAGCAGGTGGCGCTGGTGATTCCACACGACCAATCATCCATCATGTTGATGGGGGCAGAAAATGGCGCTGGGACGACGATACGGTATCGCCGTTACGATACGGCAGAAAATATCTTTGATGTCGAAAAAGCAACATTCGATGTGACTAATTTTAAGACCTTGCAATATATGATTAAAACCAAACAACCCTGTGTGATTTCGGATGTGACCAACAGCGACTTGTGGACGTATATCGCAGAATCGGATTGGATGCGTTCTTATGTCGGCGCACCGATTCTCATCGGCGAAGAGATTGTTGGCTTCATTCATCTCGACAGCGCGACTCAGAATCACTTTGACGATCATGATGCGGATGTCTTGAAAGCCTTCGCCAATCAAGCGAGTATCGCCTTACAAAATGCGCGGCTCTATGAGCAAATTCAAGATTATACCACCCTGTTGGAAGAGAGTGTGGATCAGCGTTTTCGCGAACTTCGGATAGAACGCAATCGTCTCGATGCGATTTTGAATTCGACGGCGGAAGGTATTTTCTACACCGAAGGGATGCACATTCAATTTGTGAATAAAGCCTTAACCGAGATTACCGGTTATAGCAGCGACGAAATCTTGCAGCAGCCGGTGACTGTATTTCAACCCGATGACGCCACAGACGATGAAGTGGAGATGATGCAAAATATCATCAACGGCGATATAGGCGGGGCTGCATGGCGCGGCGAGATGCGCTTGCGAAGAAAAGACGGCAGCACCTTCATCTCGGGTCAAACGGTTTCACTCGTTGCCCCCGGCGAACCTATACGCGCGGTGACGATTGTGCGCGACATCAGCAAGGCGAAAGAATTGCAGGAGCAAAAAGAACGCTTCATCACCTACGCCGCGCACGAGTTGCGCACCCCCATCACCAATTTGAAGACGCGCGTATACTTGATGAAAAATCAACCGGAGCGCTTAGAACATCATGTGCAGGTTGTCGACCGTGTTGTCAATCACATGGGAAATCTCGTCGAAAACATGCTCGATCTCTCGCGTTTTGAACGGGGTGTCATCATTCTCAACCGTGCGAAAATTGATCTGAAAGATGTGTTATGCAATGTTATCGTGCAGCAAGAGGCCGAGGCCGGACTCAAGCATATCACGCTGATGATGGAAGCGGCGGATCGTCAATTTTATGTTGATGGCGATGCCAAGTGGCTGCAACAAGTCTTCACCAATCTGATTGTCAATGCGATCAATTATACCCAAGAGGGTGGCCATATTTGTGTGCGACTGAAGCATCATCGCGCCGAAGACCGGCTTGTCGACCAAGTTGTCGTCGAAATTGAGGATGATGGCATCGGTATCTCGAAAGCGCATCAAGAACAAATTTTTGAATCTTTCTTCCGCGTTGGCATCGGTGACGGCACCGGGCTTGGTTTGAGCATCACACGGGAGATCATCAACTTGCACAACGGTGACATCACCGTCGAGAGTACACTTGGCGAAGGCAGTCGTTTCCGTGTTTTTCTCGATTTGTTGCCGGAATAAAAGATGCTGAGAGCACTCGCCCAACCGACGATGACAAGACGCGGGTCTTTGATGCAATTCGCGCAACAGATCGAACAATGATATGCACAATTTATAAACAAGCACCCAGATTTGTGTTAAAATAAAGCAGCAAGCTAAGAATCGAACAAGGATTGTAATTGTGGAAGACAAGCCTCAAGACGAAGAATTTGAAGTTCAATTTCGGACAGACCCACTCGAAAGCGGGACGTTGATTCTGTCGGGGAAGAATACACGTCGTCGCAAAAAAAAGGAAAGCGGGAATGAAGAAAGCGACATGGTCGTCACGTCGCAAGAAATTGAATTGATCGTTCGTGGAATGACGATTCGCATCACAATAGACGAAGATGATGTCCTCACACTTGGTCGGCAAGACCCCAAGAGCAATCATTACCCTGATATTGATCTCTCGCCGTATGGGGCGCAAGAACGCGGTGTCTCTCGCGAACACGCGACCCTGCAATTGCACAATGCGCATTTATATGTGACCGATCTCGGCAGCGCAAACGGCACATTCATCGGCAACAAACAACTGACGCCACACGAACCGCATGTGCTGTTTAGCGGCAGCGATCTCGTGCTCGGTCGGTTGACGGTGCATATTCTATTTGATTGACGCCCACCACAGCTAATGCGATTGCCATGACCGCTTCTGAACGAGGCGGTTTTTTGTTGCTTGTAGATCACTACTCGGCATACAAGCACGAATCGAGCAAGATGACAGATGATTAAACTGCCAAGATTTTCTGATAAAATCCTTTGCGGTCTTTGTTATTTTGTGTCTTTGCGCTGCATCTTTTGTTTATCTGCCCGCAAACACGCCGCCTGAGTAGTTACTGCTTGTGGATGATTGCGCGATGATACCTAAATAAATATAATCATGAGGGAAGCAGATGTTCATCACAGGGGGGGCACATGTCACACAAAACGCCGTTGAGTTTCGTATCGTTGGCGATGATATTCACGATATTCGTCGCTGTCAGACATCACACGCAGACGGCTCACGCCGCAACCATCAACGTCACCACCACAAATACGACAATTCTGTTTGACGGCGATTGCTCGTTGCCCGAAGCCCTCATCAATGCCAATGACGATGCTCGCACTCATGCCGATTGCCCCGCCGGGAGCGGCCCAGATACGATTGTGTTGCAACGTGGCGCGACATATACCTTCAACCCGATGGGTGATGCACTTTATGGTGGCCCGGTGGGTGTGGCACCGGCTTATGCGTTACCGACAATCACAACAGAAATAACAATCATTGGCAATGGCGCAACCATCGAGCGCGACCCCTCCGGTACGCTGTTTGGTCTTTTCGGTACTCGAAGTGGTGCCACCCTCGTGCTCGATGACATGACAATACGCGGCGGCAGGTCATCCGCAGGTGGCGCGGTGAATGTTGCTCGTGGCACAGTTACTATTCGTGACAGTCGCCTTATCGAAAATACGGCTTATTGGGGTGGGGCGATTGACAATTCAAGCGGCGATATTGCAATTATCAATTCGACCATTACGGGGAACAGCAGTTGGGGGGCGCACGGCGGCGCAATACATACCAACAGCGGCTCAATCAACATCATCGATAGTGTCTTCCGCGATAATGTGTCTGCTGGTAAAGGTGGGGCAATCGACTCGGTCGCGACGGATTTCATAATTATTGGTACCAACTTTAGCAACAATGTCTCTGAACGGGGCGACGGCGGGGCGATTTCAGTCAGTGGCAACCGGGCGACGATGACGATTGATGCCAGCTTGTTCGACAACAATCGCGTGTTGAATCCCTCATTTCGTGACCCGCAATCACGCGGCGGGGCGATCATATTCGGCGCGACCAATCTCGACATCACCGGCACAGATTTTACGAATAACTCAGCCGATGTCGGTGGCGGGCTGTATCTCTCAGGATTTTCAACCCCAACCGAAGTGAATATCACCGGCGGCAGTATCAGCAATAATTTCGCGACCGATGACGGCGGCGGGGTGTTCATCAGGGGTGAGACATCGGTCATTATGAATGGCGTCACACTCAATGGCAACGATGCCACCAATGGCGGTGCCATTTTCAATCAAACTGACGAGGCCATCAGGATCAATACGAGCACTATACAGGATAATATTGTCTTGCGCGATGGCGGCGGCATCCATAATAGCGGCATTCTGACAATCACCGACAGCACATTGCGCGGCAATCGTGCGGTCAATGGTGGCGGCATCTTCAATATCGGGCGCACGGTCATCTTTGAGAGTTTATTGTGGAGCAATCGCGCATCCGGTGCCGGTGGCGGCGTTCATCATAGCGGTGGTGATATATTGCGCTTTTGGAATAGTACCTTAACGGCCAATCGTGCCGATGAACAAGGTGGTGCGCTCGTCAATCTCGCCGACAGTGACCTGAGCTTTGTGACCATCACCAACAACCAAGCACCACGTGGTGGGGGCATTGCGCAAGCCGGTGGCACATTGCGCATCGACATCTTGCGCATTCGTAGTTCGATTGTCGCCAACAATCCCGGCGGAGACTGCTTCGGGCGCTCCGGTTTCACTGCTATCGGCATCAATCTCGATAGCGATAGCAGTTGTGACGGTTTTACAATGCCCGGGCGCAATCCACGTCTTGCCGCGTTGGACAATAACGGCGGCCCGACCCGTACCCACGCGCTGCGGAATGATAGCCCGGCGCTCGACGCAGCCGATGCTTGTTTTGATGCGTTTGGATTTTCCAGTATTTTTGAAGATCAACGCGGCATTGCACGACCACAAGGCATCGGGTGTGATCTCGGCGCGTTTGAACGTGAAGTCGTGATAACACGGACATCCGGCGAACTGCCCGCGAGTGAACCGTGTGTCATCAATAATGATGCTGTCGGCACAATTCCTGTGCAGCTTGGGCCAGGTGTAAATCGCGCCGTCGCCGGATTTTTGCCCGCCGTGCAAAATCTTGAAGTCATTGGGCAGAATGAAACATCTGACGATGAGTCTGATGACACACCGTTGTATTATCTCTTGCCGAATGATCTCTTCGGGCAGAATACGTCGTTCAATCAATTGTGGGTGTTGAGCGATCTCGTCAATCTATTTGGCGATTGCACATCGCTTGCCATTGTCATGCCCGATGCGCCGCAAAGACAAACAACCGTCATCGTCGGTGCAGATTGTGGCAACTTTGCGGTCACGGCACCGCGTGACGGCTTCCCACAAGGGCCTGTCACATTCTTCTGGAATCCCGCGCCGAATGCGACAGATTATCAAATGACGATACGCAATCTCGATAGTAATCTGCAAGTTTTCTCACAGACTGTCGCCGCACCGACGACGAGCCTGACAACCGATGTCAGCACGGCGGTGCTCGGCAATGGATTTACATTCGAGTACGATGTGGTGGCGCTGCGCAATGGGCAAGCAATATGCAGCGAGACGGTGCGCATTCTGCGTGAAAGTCTACCACCCGACCAACCGCCCTCTGAAGAAGAGGAAAAATCGAAGCCGATGTGTGGCAATGGCATTCAAGAACCGGGCGAAACGGACAACACTTGTCCGAATGGTTTTTGAGATAGGCGCAATCGCTCAACTGTGAAGAAAATTTCGACTTGTGGACACAATCGGCGCGTGTAGGGGCGACGCGACACGGCGTCCCCCCTACGCCTTCTCTATTTGATAGGAGCTGTGAATGACTGATTCCTCGATTACGAAGGCTTGATTGCACAACGTCACCGCTTGGCTTTGTGAGAAACGCAAGCCTACTACCGGGCGATGAGTTTCGTCAACAATAACGGGCGCGAAATTGAGACGGACTTATTTGCAGGTCTGTGATGATCTATTTTGGCCATCATCCCGGCGTGAACAGATACCCGTTCATCAAGACCGTGCCGTCAGCCGCCACAGTAGCGATGAGGCTGGGCACTAGCCTGAAGTCGTCAATTCGGTAGAGCAATTCTTGTTCGCCCCCACCACGCACCGAGCGCAATGCAGAAAGCCCACCCACATCGGGCGGTGCATTCAAGTTGAGAATCAACAAACCCGTACCATCTGGCGCGAGAACCCCCGCCCGTGGCATGGGGAAGCCGGCTGTCAGCCCATCTTCACCGGGTGTGAAAAATGCTTCCGGTTCAGGATTGCCGATGTCCGTCAGCAAGACGGTCTGGCCGGTTTCGACATCGATTGCATAGGCATGTGATCGTGCATCACCGCGTACCATAAAGTTATCCGCCAGCACAAACAATTGCGTGCCGTCGGCGTTCCACGTCAAAGCAGAAGGAGTCAACGGTGGGCCACTCTCAACGGCGTCCGGCGGTAAGCCCATGAAAAATGTGTTGTAATCCACCAATTGACGCGGCGGGGTGTCGCCAGCCAAATCCATCACCCACACCCCATTATTGGGATCATCGGATTGATTCCCGCGCACGAGAAAGGCGATTTGCTCAGCATCCGGCGAAACCGACATGACTCCATCAAGCCCGAAAGCCTGCGAATAAAAGATCGGAAATGGGCCAAAAAAACCGGTCAAGTCGCGGACTAATTCTGGTTGACCACCATCGGGGTCAAGCCGATACAACCCGTAGAGACTATCGTCGATACGGGTATCGATTTCGGGAAATTCACTGCGCATGAAATACAAATTGCCATCCGGCCCCCAAGTCATGACAGCATCGATCCAGACCGGCCCAGTTTCGCCCTCATCAGCGCCACCGAACGGATTCCAACGGTCAACACCGTCATCGGTAGCATCGACAATCTGATGATTGACGACATCGTATAACCAAATATCGACTTCACGCAAGCTGCGGATGAAATCGCCCGTGAAGGCAATGCGGGTGCTGTCCGGCGACCAGTGCAGCACGACCGGTCTGTTGTCGAAGCGTTCTGGAAGCGCGTCGCAAGTGGTTGCGCCGGTCGCAAGTGTGTAGAGACATATCTGCTCTGTATCCGCTTGGGTATTGTGATAGGCTATCAGAGACCCGTCCGGCGACAGCGCCGCCGACTGCAAGGCTCTTAAGTCAAATTGGTCATCAAGATCATCCAAGACGATTGCAGAGGTGTATCGCAAATCGTCGAGCGCAACGCCGGGCAAACGCAGCGATGAATTCGCCGGGAAGCGCAGCGAGTCTTCAAATGCCGCCAACATCGCCTGCATGAGTTCAGCATCGTCGGTTGTGCTGATCGCACCGACCAACACAATCGCCGGGGTCTCTGCATCGAGATAGTCGATGAAGTCAAAGACGCCGATTGTATTCGCTTCTTGAATGCTTAAACGCGCCGCTTGTTGCTCGTTCATTTCAAACATTTCGGGGCGACCAATACGATCATAAGACGGACTCAAATCATTGCGCAATTGATCGACGGCCTCCGCGAATGTCGTGTCGGCAAAATCGATGATGTCTTGCGTGATCACAAACGCGAACAGCGCCTGTTCACCGGCAACCACGTCGTCAAGTGTGTCCTCTGTCAGCGCATTGACGACATTGCGCGAATTCGTCACGATGTAGATATTCTCTTGCGGATTGGTGAATATCCACTTAGCAGGATAATTGAAGGCAATCGACTCATCGGGTGCGACGAATGCTTGTGGCAATGGAAACAAAACATCGGCGCAGCTTTCGACGAGTGCAGCGAGTTCGGCCTGCACAGCCTCGATATTTTGCACCGCGCCGAATGCGTTGCCGCTGTCGGCTTCGCGCTGTGTGTTGAACAGCGTCACAATTGTCGCTCCGAGATCGATATTGCAGCCGTCATCTTGTGCGTGGACGGGCACGCTTAACCCGACCAACAATATCACGAGTAAAACAATCTTTTGTGTGTTCATGGTCGCTCCTCCCCCAAAATAAAAGATGTAGGACTTATGCAGTTCAACGAGACTGCGGAGAATTTATCCTCTGGTCGCCTAATGAATGTTGCATTGCGTCAGTCGTGCTGATGACAAAATCGCCACGAGATCGTCATGACCAAACATCCATCAGACAGTTGACAAGCGTATCGTTTTCAAGAGAATAAATTAGCCGTCACCATTATTCCATTTTATCATGATTGCATCCTCACAAACTTCCCACTCACGGTGACTTGCTCCGCGACACACATTATGACGGCTCGATTTACCTCGTTCGTTTGTGTTCGAAGTTAGGAGACGGTCTCATGATTCTTTATAACAAGCAATTTATATTCACGATACTTTTACTGGTGTTGGCGTGGCTGCCGTTCAGTCACGATCAACAACTTGCGGTGGCACAACCGACCATTTCTCACATCACAATACTGGATGAGTCGCTGGATTTCGTCACCTGTATGGAGATGATGCCCATTACCGACGGTGTCGTCGATATTCAACAAGTCGAATTTCTAACGGGCGAACCGGCGATTTCCGGCATCACAATGGACAAAGACTACACATCGATTCGCGTCGGGCTTTCGTCTCCGATCACCGATTTCGGCAATGGCGATGATGCTGTCGGTGTAGAGCTTTTTGTGGGTTTGAACGATGGCGGCAGTTTCAATTACCGTTATCTGCGTTCAGGCGGTCAAGAAATCGGCGGTCAGCTCTCTGAAGAGGGATTCGTGCCAGAGACACGCAACACCGTTGGCGCGACGACCGATGGCGCCGTCGTCATTCAGGCGGGCGTCCCCATCGACGACATTGTGGAATTCGCGGTTGAAGCACGTTATCTACCCACAGCCAACCAACAAGCGCAATGTGACCGTCTCCCGAACGATACAGGCCACGAACCGTTCCCACCGCAGGATAATGGCACAATCACAACGATTCCACCCGATGACATTGACCTTTTCGCCGACGGCTTTGAAAGCGGCGACACCAGCGCATGGACTGAGGTCGTTTCCGCCAACACGATAGCCACTAGCGGCGGTGGGTCGAGCAGCAATCGAATGGATGTGCCCGCACGCAAAGTCGGAGTCGAAACATTTCTTGACAGCGTGCCATTTACATTTGTGGTGGCAGACCCATCAGGCGATGGGGCGTCATGTATCGATACCTCCTCAATACTTTCGGGCGCCCCAGCAGGAGATATAACTACCGTGTGGGGGTTCGCGCTAGAAGAGAAGGTCGGTTTCATCGCAGCATTCGACCAGCCGCCGGGCGAGTCTGTTGAGATGGGCACGACATTCGACGTGACCGTGCGCTCTCAACTCGATGATGGCAGTATGATGTCGTATCTCTTCAGGAGTGCCGACGGGTGGATTAGTCGTGGAGAAGTTGACGAGGACTTTAACCTGATGACGGGTACACAATTCGATGTGAGCCTCGCGCCCGACGGCAGTGGTCTCTTTTTTCAACTGCCCGCCAACACGATGAATATTGATGTCGTCGCGTCAACCATGAACGAGAGTGGCGACCGCATCTGTGACTTCGTGATGATGACCGTGCCAAGCACAATCACAGATCGCATCAACATCGGCGGTAACGAAAGCGGTCAACAATCCGCTTTTACAGAATCATCAGGATCGGGCGGTGTTTTTGCGATTGATGAGGTGATGATTACCGACTCCACCGCCGATGTACAAAATTGTGCGACGGGCGAAGTCGTCGGGAATGCGCCCAACGACATTACCAGCATGACCGCTTTGCCGAGAGATGATGGCAGTTGGTTGGTTTCGGTCGCCTTGACCGAATCGCCTGAAGAAACGGCGAACTCAGCTTTCAGTTATGCCGTTGTCGTCGATGAGGTCATCAACACACGCTCACCGCTCAGCCATTTGTATCAGGTGCATAACAATCAATTTCTCATTGGTCAGGTCAATCAGAAATTCCAGCAGATTCCGGGTACACAGGGCCTCGTCCATCTTGGCGAAGATGGTTTGTCTGTGGAATTCATTGTTGGGGGCGATGTTGAAGCGGTTGTCGGCCAAGCATTTTATATGGATGTCGAGGGCGGCACGCAATTGTGCGATGTCATCGGTGGCGAAACCGGGCTGATGCTGATGGGTCCCGGCGAAGAGACCGAAACGCAACCGGAAGAATTCACTGTCTCCGTCACCGCAACACCGCAGACAAGCTGCACCATTTCATCGACAGCGACGGTCAATCTGCGCGAGGGGCCGGGAACCGACTTCCCGATTGCGAGTGTGTGGAATGCGGGGCAGTCGGCGCAAGTCCTCGCCCAAACGACCGGCACAGATGATTTTACGTGGTGGGTGTTCAACATCACGCCGGACAATGCCGTCTTTGTCCGCGAAGATGTCGTCGTTGCAGCCGGAGGGTGTGCTAACGTCCCGCCGCTTTGCCCGCCACAACAGATATTATCTGATGTTATTTCGGACACCGAAGCATTCGCGACCTGCCCTTAAATCAACGCGCGTTTTGTTTCGGGCAATGCACGAAGCGGCATTAAAAACGGGATTGCGCTGCGTCTCAATCCCGTTCGTCCATCACATCGCCTACCGCGTGTTCCTCCGGTAGGCGATAGGGATTCTCAGGACACAGGCGTAAACCGCGCCGCTTGTTGGGGATTCGAATCAGATGATTGCGCCCGACGAGAATCTCGACATATTTGACCGCCGTCGGTCGGCTGACGTGGCAAGCATCGCCGATTTCGTTCATCGTCGGGGGGATGCCGTTTTCCTCGATTTGCTCGCGTATATACTCGTAAATTTGCAACATTAACACATAATCGGTCATAGCAAGGCGAACACTCCGCACTCATGTTACAGAAATCGAACCAATAGCTTATCATAGAACGCACGTTCTATGAAGTGGTGTGCCGTTCGTATCTAGGTAGAAAAAGGTTTTTGCGAGTTTTTGCAAGCTTCATGATGCAGTATCAAGCACGATTGTCACAGCATTTTGTGACAAATTTCACTTTTTGCTCACTCGTCTCCTTCTATACTGTTATTTAAGCCAAATATAACATTTAGTATCGGAGAGAGAAATGTTACGTAACACGAAAACCAGCAGACGAGCATTTTTGAAGGGGGCCGGAGGTGCCGTTGGGGCGGCTGCACTGACGGGCAATTTCGGTCTGACAGACGCTATACGTACTTTGGCAAATGACACGGATACGGTTCGCGTACAGGGTGATGTGCCTCAAAACAAAATGAGCGCGGTCTTGCCCGAAACAAGCAATGAAATTGTTTTGCGCACACCGCATATCGTCAAAGAAATCGCACCCAACACGCCCTATGAAGTTTGGACTTTTAACGACACCGGGCCGGGCACACATTTGCATGTGCGTCAGGGAGAGACGGTCAATTTCACCTTGGTCAACGACGGGCCGATGCCACACAGCATCGACTTTCATGCGGCGCAAGTACCTTGGGATCGTTATTATCAATCGGTGGCCCCCGGAGAAAGTTTATCGTTCGAATGGACTCCCAATTTTCCCGGTGCCTATATGTATCATTGTGGCACACCACCGGTTTTGCTGCATATCGCTAATGGGATGCACGGGGCCATTATCGTGCAACCCGAAGGAGGTTGGCCCGAACCGGCACGCGAATATGTGATTGTGCAACACGAGTGGTATGTGGGGGAAGCCGATGCTGATGGCGTCCATCGCGGCGATTTTCAAAAGATGTTGAGGGCACAGCCGGACTTCGTGGCATTTAACGGCTATCCCAATCAATATCAGGATGAACCGTTAGTCGCCGATCCCGGCGAACTCATCCGCATCCATGTCGTCAATTGCGGGCCGAGTTTGTGGAGCGCGTTCCACGTCATCGGGGCGCTATTTGAAGCAGTGTATCCCAACGGCACACCGGCCAATCGCCAAGAAGTTGCACAGACTGTTTCGATCCCACCGGGCAGCGGTTATACCGTTGAATTGCGTATTCCCGATGAAGGTTTGTATCCCTTCGTGACCCACAACTTTGCCTACACCGGAATCGGCGCACTCGGTATTCTACAAATCGGCAATCCCTGATACTTGATTCTTCAGGGTATTGTCCGGCATATAAAATAAAGTCGCTTGTGTGCAAATCACCATATTTTCGTAGGGGCGACGCAACGCGTCGCCCCTACAACTTTGCGATTTTATCTACGCCGTCGGCAGTTTGTAGTCTTGGAATTGGGCGCGGAGCACCTTCTTGTCAAATTTGCCGACGCTCGTCTTCGGGATTTCGTCGATGAACACGATGTCGTCCGGCAATTGCCATTTGGCGAATTCTGCACTGAGCATCGCATAGATCGCCTCTTTCTCAAGCGGCGTGTCTAGGTCGGGGCGCGTGACGACAATCGCGAGTGGGCGCTCGACCCATTTGGGATGCGGCACGGCGATGACGCTCGCTTCGAGCACATCGGGATGCGCCATGATCGCATTTTCGAGATCCACCGTGGAAATCCACTCGCCGCCGCTTTTCACGAGGTCTTTCGTGCGGTCAACGATTTGCACGTAGCCTTCGGGGTCAATCGTGACGACATCGCCGGTGCGGAACCACCCGTTCATGAAAGCATTCTCGCTGCGTTCGTCTTGATAATAAGCCCTGATAATCCACGGACCGCGTACTTGAAGCTCGCCCATCGTCTTGCCATCCCACGGAATCTCGTCGCCATTTTCGTCGATGCCGCGCAGCTCAACGCCGGGCACAGCGATGCCCTGCTTCGCCCGCACCGCATAACGCTCGTCGTCCGGCCACTCGTCCATGTAGCTCTTCAGATTGGCGACCGTGCCGAGCGGAGTCATCTCCGTCATGCCCCATGCGTGCAAAATCGGGATGCCGAAATTTTTCTCGAAGCCTTCAATCATCGAGCGCGGCGCGGCAGAGCCACCGACAATCATCGCCCGCACGCTTGAGGTGTCGTAACCGCCTTGCTCCAACAACGTTTGCAGGCCGAACCACAACGACGGCACACCGGCGGCAAGTGTCACCCGTTCATCTTGAATCAATCCGGCGAGGTCTTGCGGCTGCATGTGCGCGCCGGGGAAGACGAGCTTGCTGCCGAGATACGTCGCTGCGAAAGGCAAGCCCCACGCCATCGCATGGAACATCGGTACGACCGGCATGACGACATCGCGTTCGGAGAGTCCGGCGGTGTCCGTCAGCGACAAGCCCATCGTGTGCAAAAAGATCGCTCGGTGCGAATACAACGCGCCTTTGGGATTGCCCGTCGTGCCCGATGTATAACACATCCCGGCGGCATCATTCTCGTCGAGCTGCGGCCATGCGAAATCCGCCGACTCCGCGCCGATGAGGTCTTCGTAGCTGAGCGTATTCGGCAGCGAGGTTTCGGCGACATCCCCCATGATGACATAATGCTTGACGGTCTTGAGTTCACCGGCGACGCGCTCCAACAAAGGGACGAGGCTGTTGTCGACAAAAATGATTTGGTCTTCGGCATGATTGACGATGTAGGCGAGTTGGTCGGGCGGCAGGCGTAGATTGAGCGTATGCACGACCGCACCCATACACGGCACGCCGAAGTACAATTCGAGATGGCGATACGAATTCCACGCGAAAGTGCCGATGCGGTCGCCTTTGTTGACTCCGAGCTTCGTCAGCGCATTGGCGAGCTGCCCGACCCGCCCGTAAAAATCAGCGTAGGTGTAACGGTGCATCGTGTCACCAAATTTTGACGCAATCTCCTTTTTCGGGAACAACCGATAACCGCGTTGTAAAATCGGTTGCAGCGTCAATTGATAATCCATCATCAAACCCTTCATGGGGCACAAACTCCTTTATTTCAATCAATGTTTATTTTGTGCTCTATTAAACCGCAAAGCGGCAGAGAACGCAAAGGGAATGGTGCTTTCCTTACAAGCAAAAATACAAGCAAAAATCCCCACTTGTCGGCAGGGATTTTGTTTTCGCAGATTAGGTTGAACGCCGCGTCGGTTCAGTCGGCAAAATAAATGGTGAGCGTCATCAAGCCGAGTTGAATGCCATCGCCGCTGTGGAGTTCATACAAACGCTTGGGGCGCAGCCGTTGTTCATTGAGCCACGTTCCATTGACACTGCCGAGATCCATCAACGCATATCCATCATTGTGATATTCAACGGCGGCGTGCCTTCGCGAGACACCGAGCACATTGGCGAAATACCATGTCAAGTCAATCAAGCCGTCAACAGCGCTGTCTGGATTCGAATAATCGCGACGCCCTAAAATCAAACGACGCCGACCGGTTTCAATCAAGGGCTGCCCGTCCATCCCGATGACAAAAGCGATTTGCCCCGCTTCGAGCAGCTCTTGGCGAAACGGCTCAAGTGGCAGTCTCACTTGTGCCGACAAGCCGGCAGATGATTCATCGAGGCGCTGTGTCGTCGTCTCACTCAGTTGATAACCGCAGCGCGTACACCTCGCCACCGATGCACGATTGACGTGCATACAAATTGGACAGGGTTCTGAATAATGGACAGTTGAAAGCGTCCTCATATCTCGCTGCTCTTTCCACTAATCGTCCGAAATGGATTTACCCTAACGGTTGCCTCAATGGTAAATTAATTTAATCACAATTCTAAACAATTGGCAACATCTTTTTTCTCGAAATGCGCTGTATGATTGTTAAGAAATAATGACATTATTGGGCAGGCGGGTTGGTATCGTATAACATTTACGCCGTTA
>RFIA01000296.1 GCA_003695675.1 Chloroflexota bacterium | reverse complement strand
TTATGCCACGATGTCGTTGAAAACATCGCTCTGCTGACGACGGCGTCCCCGGCGCAACGTGATGCCGAGTCCGATGAGTCCGACCGACAGGAATAGCGGCACAGCTTGCGCCGTGTCGATGCCGCTAGGATCAAATCCACTGCTGTCGCTGCATCCCCAAAAGACTTCGGGGTCTGCCGATGAAAGATCATGCACATTCGAGACCGGCTGCATCTCGGCATCGATGACAAATGTCGGGTCGAGCGTCATCTCTTCCGGCGACATGCGCCCGAAGAAGCGCGTCACATAATCGTACTCGCGCACGAGTTCGACGACAAGCGGGTCACTCGGACGCATCGTCGTCAGGAAGTCGGTCGTCGTCTGCGCATATTCGGTGATGAAAGCGCGGCCTTCAAAGCGGTCAACGGCGGCATCGACGAGTGGCTGATAATTCGTGCCACCCGGTTGGAAGAAGTCGCCACGAATGTCGGCGTCATCAATGGTGATAAGCTCATAATTTGCGGGTGCGACCGGCGCATCGGCGAAGACCCATGTGAAGATGCTCATATTCGGATTGGCCGCGACAGCCGTCAAACGCAACGGAATGGTCGGCGAGTCGGCGGTGTAGGTCATCTTGACCGGTTGAATATCCTGCGCACCTTGTTCGGGTTGCAACTTCATCGCCAGAAAATTCATGCCTTCATCGGTGTAAACGCGGATGAGCGGTTCCATTTGCTCAGTGATGACGTAATTGTTCGTCCGCAGCCAAATGATGAGCGCATCAGAATTTTCGCTCGTGACGACATCGAAGGCATACGGCCCGGCTGTCCCCGTCGCGAGCACCTGCACATCGTCAAGCGGCGCGGATTCCATCACGACCTCATCCGCTGAATCTGCGCGGAGTTCGCGCTGCTCGAATAAACATTGCGGTTGCAGCGGCGGGATGAATATCGGCGCGGTCAAGTTGCTCAGTTCGTCGAAACTCGCAATCTCGGCGACATCGACTTCCGGCACAGATGGCACGGGCACGACCCACGAAAAGTCCATCGCCGAACCCGTATAATTGATTTGCACATAGGCCGACACGGTGTCATCGTCATTCATCGTGAAGATGATACGCTCAGCATTTTGATTGACCGGCGAATTCTGACAGAACAAACCACCACAAGCCGCCGCGCTCGGCACGATGACGATGCCCGTCATCACCATCATTAAAAGAACCAACCAACGAAAACGAAACATTGTGTCCCCTCCATCTTTTATGGACTATTTTTGCGTATGAGGAGTAGACGCTCGTCGATACGATTTGGTTCCCAAGATGTCACAACATCATCAAATCACTTCGACAAAGCGCAACACGGCGAAGAGGATAATCGCTAGCAAAATAATTTGCGGCAGACGAGACGTGATGCGTGCGATGAGCGGCACATGATAACCGAGTGCGATGAGTTTTGCCTCGAGTTGGCCGCTTGTCGGTTCGGTCAGTGTTGTGCCGTCCGCGAAGACGAGCGTCGGCACACTTTCATCGCCATGATTGATCTCGCGCACTTTTGCCCGCGCTTGATAATCTTCGTGGATGTTGATGTACTCGTACTCGACCTGCGACCGCTTAAGCATTTCCAACACCGGATACACCATCGGGCAGGCCGGGTGCGCGTAAACGGTAACTTTGTCTAACATGGACGAAATTGCCCTCGCTAAAATATCGCTCACAAATCTTCAGAGACTGACTTCAATTTTCTTGCAGATTGTATCTTCATAAAACTCAACGAAAACATGACGATGCTGACAATGAGCATCGGCCACAGCAGAATCCAAATTTCTGTAAAACCGATAGCATGATTAAAATAATACGGATATGTGATGCTTGCCACACCCGGCATCAACAACAATAATCCAAGATTCGGCAATCTGACTGTTCCCGTAAATGTATTCAGAATATTCGGTTGCGTTTCTGTTTTTTGATTCCGTCTGAGCGATGTAAAAACTGCGAATACCAAAATCGGGAAGAGCATCTGAAGCGGCGTAACCGCAATATTTGCAACAGCCCATACCAATATTGAAAACAATAGCGGCACAATTATTTCGATTCTCGTCGGTTTGAAATCTGTTCCACCCAATCGATCAACGAACACATAACCGATTATCAACAGCATCGTGGCAGCAAATGTGAAGATTGTGAACGAGTCGGGTTTGATAGGCGGGAATTCCCCACCATCCCAAAACCACGTTGCCCAAAATCCCCAAAACAATCCCAAACAGGTCGCGATGGTTGCTGTCAGAAGATAGTTGTTTTTTTGCAGAATCTTTCGCAAAAACCACCACCCAATGAATATATCTACCAAAACATGCCACCCCAAAGAAGGCCAAACAAGCGAAAACGGCACATCAGTGTACATCACCGGAATCACCAAACCTTCAATCGCCCATCCACAAACCGACGCAGCGAGAAAAAATGCCCAACGATTGCGCACATTGAATAACGCTATAGGCACGAGCAACCATAGAGCAAACAGGCTGTACCAAAATGATAATTCGACGGTGAGGCCGATGAGCGATTCGGGATGAGAAAATCGAGAAATGATGTCTAGCGTAGGTCCCTCATTCAAGAAAAACAACTCGGAGAAAAACGCAATAATCAAACCACTGCCGATAATGAGTGCGAGATGATTGAACCATGAATTCGTATGCTCGTGTGCCAAGATTCTCATGATATGCGATGCTCCTGCTTGTATGATCTTTACATCGAGGGCGATAAGGTATTTCCTAATGTACGGCGGACACGGAACAAGCGCGATTTGACGGCGCTTTCGCTCAATCCTAAACGCTTGCCGATTTCGGCACAGGCGCAGTCTTCCCAAAAGCGCAATTCGATCAAACGGCGATGACTCGGCGCTAATTGCGAGAGCGCCTCGCGCACTGCCCGCCGATTGTCTTGCCGCAGGACGTGGGTCTCCGGGTCGGGGTCATCGGCGGCGAGTGTCGGCGAGACCGGCACCTGAGCAATATGATTGTG
>RFIA01000002.1 GCA_003695675.1 Chloroflexota bacterium | reverse complement strand
TGCCGTTGCCGTTACCGTTGCCACGGCCATTACCATTGCCGTTGAATTCGGTGGTTGTCACATCGCCAGTGTCGTCGGTATCGTCGCTATCGCCACGTCCGATGCGGCCCGGTGCGAGGTCACGCGGATGTACGCCTGCTTCGCGGACGATTTGTCCCCAGCCGCGTCCGTCACGATGTTGGTCAATGAAGCTCTGTGCATCACAGACTGCTCTGCCTTCATCACCTTCGCTGCCGGTGTCACCAGCGTCACCACCTTCGCCGGGATCTGACGGAGCGCAAACAGCATCTGCAAGCAAGAAGGCACGGGCAATATTGCCGAAGCCGTTGCCATCACAGTGCATACCAATCACTGTCGCGTAATCGACACCAAATTCATTGGCGATGCGTGTCGCGACGGGATGACCTTCGCGGTTACAACCATTGTCAACTGTGCCTTCATCATCCGGCAGTTCGTCGGTCGGGGCATCACAGAGGTCAGTTTCGCCCGTATCACCGGTGTCGCCCGTGTCGCAGGTATCGCCCGTGTCACCGGTGTCACCTGTATCGCCGCTATCGTCTTCAGCTTCAACGAGATCAACCGCTTGAACCGTTGCGCCGTTGAGCTTAACGCCGGTCAGGGTAACTTGGTCGCCATCTTCAAAATCTGACGGATTGAATGCGCCCGCCGGTGCGACAACCACTTGAAAACCCAACTCGTCTTGCAAAATGATGTCGTCACCGGAAACAGTGAGTGTGCCTGTGAGTTCACACAAGCCAGTTTCAACCATTGAACATGATGGCAGAATCGGCTCATCACCAGTGTCGTCTTCTTGTGCGCCCGCATGACCAACAACGGCCAACGCAAGCAATGTCGTGAGAACAACTAAGAATAATAACCGGAAGTGCTTCTTGAATGACATGTTAACTCCTCTGCATTTTGTTTATGCTCGATTCGCTTGAACGATATTTGAATTGCGAACCCTTGATACATACTGTAAATCGCCAATGCTTTCTCAATGTTACATAGTACCGCAGGCTTAAATGTGTCAGGATTTCTTAACACTTTACCTGCAACATTCAAGCCAAACACACGGTTCAATTCATAGATGCTCATGGATAGGTCGTGAAAATCAACTGATCGGAAATTTGGGAAAGCGCATGATTAAAACATGGTCATTGCAGCCAACGTGGAGCATAATAACCCCTATGGGAACTCCGGCGATTGAAGCATTGATCAAACGAGCGCAAGCGGGCGATAAAGCGGCGGTTGGCGCGTTGTATCAACATTATGCTGACCAGATTTATCGTTATATTTACTATCGTGTGCCGACTCAGAACGACGCAGAAGACCTGACCGGGGAAGTATTCCTAAATATGTTGAAGGCCTTGCCGAATTACGAAATCACCGGCGCACCGTTTGAAAGTTGGTTGTATCGGATTGCGACGGCGCGTATCGCTAATTTTTACCGCAAGAAAGGCAATCGCCCCGTTAATGAATTGTCCGAAACGCTGGCCGACACCGGCGATTTGCCGGAAGAACGTTTGCATCGGCAGGAAGAGATGCAGCATTTGCGCGAGGTCTTGCAAAAGTTGAATCCTGAACATCAAGAGATTCTCATCCTGCGATTCGTTGAGCGCAAGAGTCACGAAGAAGTTGCCGCCATATTGGGGAAAAATGTTTCGGCTGTGCGAACCGCACAACATCGTGCATTGACCCGTCTGGCACGCTTGCTTGGCTCAGCAGATAAGGCGCGGCATTATTTGCGGGGGGACACGAATGAGTAATCAATTTCAAGACCCCAAATCGCTTGCCGACTATCTCGATTCAATTCTGCCACCCGGCCAACAGACGACTCCTGAAGGTGATGCCGACCCGATGGTCGATGCTGCTATTCGATTGGCGTCGGCACAACGGCCACAACTCTCTCACGAGGCTTTCAACCGCATTCAAGCGCAACTCGACGCCGCTCAAGATGCTTCATCGCACGGGCAGTCACAACAGGCAACACCGTCGGGGTTGCGCATCATTCACTTCAATCCGGTGTTGAAGTGGGCGGCTGCTATCGTCCTGATTTTCCTCGTCATGCTCGGCGGTGTCTCTGGCGCGGCACTCGCCGCCAATCCCGGTGACATCCTGTATCCGGTCAAGCAAGTCGTCGAAGATGTTGAGCTGGTGCTGGCGACATCGCAGCAGGGCAAAGCGAAAATTCATCTTATTCATGCCGAGCGGCGTATTAACGAAGCCTTAACACTGCTGAATCGCGGTGAGTTCGATGCGCGATTGTTCAACGAGTCGCTGGCTGCGATGAAAGCCGCCGCGACGATTGCAGACAAGGCCGGAGTGACTGGAGACGCTCTCGCCGAACTCGAAAATCGCACGATGCACGTCAATCTGTTGATAGACAACATATTGACACAAGCCGAGTCTTCTAATTTTGTGTCAAGTGCGGAACTCAATGCTGTCGTCGGTCAGGTTAATGCCGCTCGCGATAGTGGGCAAATGCTGTACACGCCAGTGACGACCCCTGCTCCGGTCACACCGGACGTCGTCGCGACAGCGCCGCCATCAGCGACATTCACGCCAACGATAACGCCTACATCAACACGAACGCCTACACCGACTGTGACGCTAACGCCGACCGCAATGGCGACAGCGACAGATATACCGGCGGAGCCGACAGAGCCACCGATACTTGTGATTGAGGGGCCGGTTAGCGCGATTGATGGCAACCTCGTCACGATATATGGTATGCAAATCGAACTCGATGCCGATGACTTGCGGCTGAATTTGCTGCGTGTTGGGGATACGCTGCGTGTGACAACAACTGAGGCGGATGACGGCGAAACCATCTCTACGTTCGAGTTCCCGAACGAGGAAGTCTCGCTCAGTCCTGGCGGGCAAGAAGCCTACCGCGATGATGGCAATTGCGACAATCGGCCACCGGCTTGGGCGCCGGCCCCCGGCTGGTATGCGCGTTGTGAACCCGAAGCCGGTTCGGGCAGCCCCGGCAATGCGAATGGAAATGCACAGGGTAATGCCAATGGCAACGCGCAAGGGAACGCCAACGGCAATGCCAATGGCAACAGTACCGGCAACGCGCAAGGAAACAGTCAAGGTAACGCGCAGGGCAATAGTCCGGGCAATGGACAGGGTAATAACAATAACAATGGCGGTAACAATGGTGGCGGCAATGGTCGCGGTGGTGGACGAGGCCGCAATAATTGAATCGTGCTGATAACAACCATGATTGGGCCGCGAAGAGCGCAAGATTTACAGCAAAAATTTCTACGTCTCAACATATCCCGTATTTTGACCAGTGATCACCGCGATTTCTCAATAGTTCGTCCGAGTCATGTAGACCGTCTTGAGTTACTTCCTCAACCACGATAATCGCGTCACCTCACCGTATGGTTTGCGTCAGGAAAGCGACGAGCAATCTATCCCGATTCCGTGCTACCATATACAATAGGAAGACTGGGAAAGTTTTGCCGGAGTTTGTGCGATGCCAGAAGAACGCGACCCACGCGAGTATTATGACGACGATTCGCAAGAATTCGACGACGATGATGTCCCCTTTCATCTGCCACCGACGCCGGATGACAACGTTGAGGCCGATGTGACGGACACACTCGGCAAAGCGCCGCGTGTCAACCTCAACGCGATGAATACAATGCGCAATATCCCCAAAGTGCCGAGCAAAGCCGAAACATTGCCCGGCAGCGACGGCCTTGACCCCAATCCAGATATGATTGGCGGTCAACATACCCAACCGCATTCGAGCGACTTCACCGTTGAGCATCAAGCCGAGTCCGGCGCGACGATGCCGCATCAAGCACAGTCGGGCGCGACAGTGCCGCATCCGGTGTCAAAAGAACACGAACGTTATGCACCCCCGGCACAATCATCACAACCGGCAACAATCCCCGCGCCGCCGGCACAACAGGGACGCAGTCGTGCGCAGGTCGGTCAACCCCCGGCCAAGCTCCCTCGCCGCAAAAAAAAGCGACGCGGTTTTTTGGGCATTCCGCGCAGTGTGTGGGCTGTCTTCATGGGCTTGTTGTTGACATTCTGCGGCGGCCTTACATTGCTGCTGACGGTAACAACAGTCATCCTCAGTTCACGCCTAACGAACCAACTCGAACAACAACTCGCACCGTTCGACAACTTTAGCAATTTTCAGAGCACATTTTTCCTCGACCGTAACGGCACGACACTCTTCGAGGCTTTTGGCGAAGGCCGCCGCACAAATATCCCTTTAGAACAGATGCCGCAAGCCTTGATTGACGCCACCGTCGCCACGGAAGATAACACGTTTTGGGGCAATCCGGGTGTCGATGTCCCGGCGACGATTCGCGCTGGGTTGCAATTCGTCGGCTTGCAAGAGGGCGAAAGCGGCGGCAGCACCATCACACAGCAACTTGTCCGCAATGTGATCTTTGACTTTGAATATCGCGCCGAGCGCAGTGTCCGCCGCAAGGGAGAAGAAATCTTGCTCGCCATCCTGCTCAATCAAAAGATGGATAAGCAAGAAATTCTCGAAATGTACCTCAACGAGATTTATTACGGCAATCTCGCTTATGGTGCAGAGGCCGCCGCGAATACCTTCTTCAATAAAAGCGCCGCAGACCTAACGCTCGGCGAAGCGGCGCTGCTGGCCGGCTTGCCACAAGCACCGGCAGACCTCGACCCGCTCAATCCCGACCCGGCGGTGCAAGCCGCCGTCGAAGCGCGTTGGCGCGGCGTGCTCGACAGGATGGTCGAGGAAGGTTACATCACCGATGCTGAACGCAATGAAGCCCTGCGTCAAGGACTGACGTTTAGTTCGCCGGAGGTGCCGCTGCGGGCGCCGCACTTCACGGTTTATGCACAGGGCGAACTCGAACGCATGGTGCGCGATTGTGGCGACCCGAATCTGTGCCCGTTGAGCGATTACACGCCCGACGACATCACCAACGGCGGTTGGCAGGTTTACACAACGGTTGACCTGTCGATTAACGACCTCGCGCAACAAGCCGTCGCCGAACAAGTCAATCGGCTGCGGGCGGCCAACAACGTCTCAAACGGCGCGGTCGTCGTGCTCAAACCCATCACCGGCGAAATTCTCGGCATGGTCGGCAGCGCGAATTACAACGACGACAGCATTGACGGGCGCGTCAATGTGACAGTGGCCTTGCGACAGCCGGGCAGCACGATGAAACCGTTCACCTACTCCGCCGCCATGGAACAAGGCATGACACCCGGCGATGTGATATGGGACACGCCGACCGACATCGGCATTCCCGGCCAACCGACGTATACGCCGTTGAATTACGACCGGCGTTTTCATGGCCCGATGCGGATGCGCCACGCACTCGCCAACAGTTACAATGTCCCCGCCGTGCAAACACTGCGACGGGTCGGCGTCGAAAATTTGCTGGCATTGATGCGGCGCTTCGGCGTCGAAACCCTCAACGAAGACCCAAGCGTCTACGGTTTGTCGTTGACGTTGGGTGGTGGCGAAGTCTCGCTGCTGGAATTGACGAACGCCTATGCAGTCTTCTCGCGGCAAGGTTTGCTCGTGCAACCAACCTCTATTCTGTGCATCCTCGACCGCGACGACAACATCATCTATCAATACGAAGACGGTTGCCCACGCGGCAGCATGACCGAACGCAGCGTGTTGCGACGCGCATTCGGTTCGCAAGTGCTCGACCCGCGCATCGCCTTCATCATCAGCGACATACTCAGCGACAACGATGCGCGTTCCGCCGCGATGGGGCCGAACAGTGCGCTGCACACGCCGGGCATCATCAGCTCGGTGAAAACCGGCACGACCAACGATGTCAAAGACAATTGGACGGTCGGCTACACCCGCAATGTCGCCATTGGTGTATGGGTCGGCAACAGCGACGGCACGCCGATGGTCAACTCGTCCGGTCTCACCGGTGCCGCGCCGATATGGAACACTGTGTTGACGACGATTTATAACAATCAGAGTTTGCTCGGTCGTTTCGCTGTCGATGGCGTTTTGCAGAATGACCAACTGCAACCGCCCGGCGGGGTGTCTTTGCGGCGTATCTGCGATGTACGCACGTTGCGCGATCCGGCGACCGGCTGCAACAGCACCATCAGCGAATGGTTTCTCGACGGCCCGGCGGGTATCCCACAACCGGATGGGTCGTTGTTCTTCCCACAGCCACAGCCTCCGCCGCAGCCACAACGCCCATCGGCGGGCACCTTCGTCGAAGAAGTGGATCCCGGCATCTTCCGCACACTCGTCCAACCGATCCCCGAACAAATCGCGACGGCGATTCAATTCAGTGTCGCGCCGGGACAGCCGAATCCCCTGCCGCCGTTGTATTGCCAAGTGCCGATAGAACTCGCGCCGACGACGCCGGGTGTGCGAGAGCAATGGTTCATCGCGCCGCCGCCCGTCCCCGAAGATGCGATTCGTGCGGAGCAATATGCGCGAAACAATGGCTTCGCCTTCTTGCCAAATGTCGCCTGTTCACCCGAATTGTTGAGCGCGGCGGCGAATGTCGGCCCGACGGTCATCACCGCCGTCATCACCCAACCGTCGCCCGGCCAAGTGTTGAGCGATGTCATCCCGATTATCGGCACGGTGCAATTCTCGCCGGAACAAGCACAGTTCTACAAGCTCGAAATTCGCGGCGGGCAATTCGGTGGTTGGACGACCATCGGCAACATCCACAGCGAGAGCGTCGTCAACGGGCAGCTTGAGACATTGTTCGTGCCGGGCTTGCAACCGGGCGACTACGAACTGCAACTCGCGGTCGTCGGCTTCGACGGCAACTACGTGCAGCAGCCATACACCGTGCCCTTCCGCGTACAGTAGTATAGCCTTCTGATAACAATAACGCCCGCAATTGTATGCGGGTGTTATTGTTATCGCTGCGTCACGTCAGCAAGTCATTTATATCGGCAGCGCTTCCTGCTTGACGCGCTTCTTCTTGCGCCGCCGTTTCTCTTGTGTCGTCAGTTGGCGGGGGAAGAGTTCCTTCGCGTCGCAGTCCCGGATGCTTTGGATTTTGTCGAGGTAAATCGACACCGGATACCCTTCGTACATCGTCGGCGCTTTGATTTGCGCCAATTTTTCCTCGGCGATTGCTTTGTACATCGCGTCGAGTTCGATGCCGATATAATGACGATTGAGTTTCTTGGCTGCAATCGCGGCTGTCCCCGTGCCGAGAAACGGATCCAAAACGACATCGCCTTCGTCCGTCGTCATCAACACCAAACGTTCGAGCAAATGTATCGGCAATTGACACGGATGTTCATCGCGGTTTTTGTTATGCCGAATGCGATGAATATCTGTCCATACATCGCTGACGAGATACCCAAACGGGTGCATCTGATCTTTCTTGCCGCCATAATCTTTGAGGTATGAGTCGCAAACGCGGCAGGTTTTGTGCGGCGCACGAATTTCGTAAAATTTGGTATCGCGGTCGGATTTGCTGTAAAACAAGATGCCGTAATGGGCAGGCAACAATGTTTTGCCAACCGGCGCGCTCATCGCGTCCCACGCAATCCAATGGCGGAAGTGGGCGTGTTGATTCAAAATGTGCGAGAAATACGTCAACCATCGCGGGATGTTATGCACGAGAATCGACCCGGTCGGTTTGGTGACGCGCACGAGTTCAACCAACCATTGCTCACACCATGCCAGATAATCTCGCAACGGCAGATTGTCTTTGTACGATGTGTATTTCTTGTCGAGATTGAACGGCGGGTCCGCAAAACAGACATCGATGCTGTCGTCGGGTATCGTCGCTAAATGTTCGAGACAATCGCCGAGCAGCACCCGGTCAAGTGGGAGAGACATGCGCGCTATCCTTCTACTTGTGGTCGTGGTTTTATAGTGAAGTATTTCTCCGGTACGTACTTGCAAATAATCGCTTCAAGTCGGTCGAGCGTTTTGAGATTAATCACATCATCACAACCCGCATGTAATTTGCGTAAATCTGACCGTCGCGCAAGCCACCCGGCGCCATCAACAAAGTTGACAAGCACACGTTTTGTACCATAACGAATATTGTCACTGATAATGGATTGGTACATGCTGCTTTGTTCATTGGCGCGTGTGGTTTGCATACTTGATGTGGTTTCCATATAGGAGGTCATAATCATCACATAGGGTTCATTACGTGAAGGGATAACATGGTCAACCTCTTTGCTCACGAGTTGTACTTGTCCTTTTTCATGTGTCACACCGTACTTTGCTTCAATGTCATCAAGTTTTTCCTTGATGATATTTTCAACTGCTTCACCCTTTTTATCATTATACTCGCCTTCAAGTTTGCGCCGAACCACACGTTCAACAATTTGTGGAGAACGCAGAAGAATTTCCCAATCATCCTGAAGATTGAGTTGAGCGAGGTAAAAATGTGCAACATGCTCGGCTAAGATAGGATTATCACTGCCTTCCAAAAGCATTGTTGCGATTCGCTCCGCAAAGTTTTCTTGCTGTGCCAATTTCCGATGGACTTGATGAATACCCCATTCGTTCCCAAAATCTTGCCGACCAAAACGCTCAGCACTCAAGATGCGCAAAAATTTTTCTTGGGACAGATTCGTTAACGCTAAGATGACGCCGAGAAAATCTCTGTCAGCTTTTAGGAAATGAGCCAAATTTTCAACTGGTGTACCGTGACTGCTAAACCCTAATAAAGCTGATGTAATTGAATTCACACGCTCTTGCATTTCGTCTTCTAGCTGCTCAATGATTGCTAAAGGCGTGAAGGTTTGAATGAATTCTTCCAAGCTCGGTTTTTGTGGAAGGTAGAGTGTCATATTGAAATCTACGAACAAAAGAGCTATAGAATAAGTGTAATCCATTCTACACCTAAACACAACAAACAGCATTGAATTGGACTAGTGCGTTTGTATATTCTATCGCGCTGAGGAATGCAGAATCAAAAAGCGCGGAGAAGTTGACATCATTCCCCGCGCTGTGTGAGTGATTATCGGCGGTCAGCGATTACTCGTAATCGCCCTCGGCATAGTGTTCGTCGCGTTCGACATAACCGCCGCTGTCCTCGACGTATTGCTGACGACGTTCCTGCTGTTCAATGTGCAGGTAATCGGTCGAAGCATTTTCGTGACGCTCAAAGACCAACTCGCCATTGATTTCGTCGATGACAATCAAATCGCCGATTTGAAATTCGCCTTTGAGCAGTTGCACACTCAACGGGCTTTCGACATAACGTTGCAGTGTGCGGCGCAGGGGACGAGCGCCCATCTGTGGGTCGTAACCTTTTTCGGCGACCCAACGCCGCGCCGGTTCCGTCAGGTGGACGGCAAGCCCGGCCTCTTCGAGGCGTGCGGCGATGTCCTGCATTTGCAGGTCAACAATTTGCTCGACTTGCTCAAGCGTCAATGGCGAGAAGATGATGATTTCGTCGATACGATTGAGAAATTCGGGCCGGAACGTGTCGCGCATCGCTTTTTCGATTTTTTGATGATCGGCAATCGCGTCAACATCGCCGGTTTGGACAAAGCCAAGGGCGCCACCGCGCCGAGCGAATTCGGTGCCGAGATTGCTCGTCATGATGATAACCGTATTGCGAAAGTCCACCTGTCGCCCTTGACCGTCGGTCAAGCGGCCATCTTCGAGAATTTGCAGCAGCGCATTCCACACATCCGGGTGCGCTTTCTCGATTTCGTCGAACAGCACGACGCGATACGGGCGACGACGCACGGCTTCGGTCAATTGACCGCCTTCTTCGTAGCCAACGTATCCCGGCGGCGCACCGAACAAGCGGCTGACGGTGTGCTGCTCACGATACTCGCTCATGTCGATACGCAGCAGCGCGTCTTCGTCATCGAACAGAAACTCGGCCAATGCTTTGGCAAGTTCGGTTTTGCCGACACCGCTCGAACCGAGAAAGATGAACGAGCCAATCGGACGCTTGGGATTCTTCAAGCCGCTGCGGGCACGGCGGATCGCATCGGCAATTGCGGCGACCGCCTCTTCCTGCCCGATGATGCGCTCGTGCATCGCTTCTTCCATGCGCAGCAACTTCTCGCTCTCGGTTTCGAGCATCTGCTGCATGGGGATGCCCGTCCATTGCTCGACGACACCGGCGATGTCATCGGCATCGACGACTTCGTCAAGCGTGTGTTCCTGCTGCCATATCGCGCGTTCGTGTTCGTATTCACTTTGAAGCTGCAAGCGCTGCATCTTGAACTCGGCGGCACGCTCATACTCACGCGCCATACCCGCTTCTTCTTCTTCGCGCGCCAAGCGTTCAATCGCCGCTTTCATCTCCTTGAGACGCGGCGGTTGTGAATACAACGCGACACGCAATTTGGCGGCGGCCTCGTCTAAAAGATCAATCGCTTTGTCCGGCAATTTGCGGTCGGTGATGTAGCGGTCGGCCAAGCGTGCGGCGGCCTCAATCGCCTCATCTGAGATGGTGACTTTGTGATGCGCCTCGTAGCGGTCACGCAGACCGTGCAGCATCTCAATCGTGTCTTCAATGCTCGGTTCTTCGACGAAAACCGGAGCGAAACGCCGGTCGAGGGCGCTGTCTTTCTCGATGTATTGGCGGTATTCGTCGAGCGTCGTCGCGCCGATGGCATGAAGTTCGCCGCGTGCCAGCGCCGGTTTCATCATGTTCCCGGCGTCTAACGCGCCTTGCGCCGCACCCGCGCCGACGACTTGGTGCAATTCGTCGATGAAGAGAATGATCTCGCCTTCAGAGCGTTGGATTTCTTCCATCGCCGCCTTGAGCCGTTCTTCAAATTCGCCACGAAAACGACTCCCGGCAATCATCCCGCTCAAGTCGAGGCTGACGACCGTCTTGCCGAGCAAAATCTCTGGCACATCGCCGGACGCAATCTTCTGCGCGAGTCCTTCGACGATGGCCGTTTTGCCGACACCGGCCTCGCCGATGAGGACGGGATTATTTTTCGTGCGCCGGCTGAGGACTTGTATCACGCGCAAAATTTCGTCATCGCGCCCGATAACCGGGTCGAGCTTGCCTTCGGACGCCATGCGTGTCAAATCACGGCTGTATTTTTCCAGCGTGCGATAACGGCTCTCGGCTTGCGGGTCGGTGACGCGCTGGCCGCCGCGAATCTCTTTGATGGCTTCGTACACCCGGTCACGAGTGATGTTGTTGTCCGCCAAAATTTTGGAGACGGCAGTATTCTTTTCACTCAAGATGGCGAGGAAGATATGCTCGGTGGAGATATACTCGTCGCGCAAACGATTAGCCTCTTCATTGGCGAGATCGATAATCCGCTTGACGCGCGGCGTGATGAACACTTGATTCGTGCCATGCCCATAAATCGCGGCTTTCGGGCTGGCTTGCAAAATCTCGTCCAAGCGATTGCGCATTGCGTTAATATCAACCTTGAGGTGTTCCAAAATTTGTGGAATGACACCGTCGGTCTGTTCGAGCAATGCCAGCAACATGTGCTCGGTATCGACCTGATTATGACCATAACGTTGCAGAATCTCGTAGGCGCGGGCGGCGGCGTCCTGCGCACGTTCGGTGAATCGTTCAAAACGCATCATGAGATTGTGTTTCCTTTTGTCACTCTCTGCTCCCAATTGTGAATGATGACGCTCAAGTATGCAAGTGGGGACAGTAGACACATATCTGTAGTATACAGATGTTCTTAAGTATAAACCTATTTCATTAAAATTGCGTATGTGTTCCATCAGTGGCGTATCGGAACGGAATGAGGTGAGGCGCATGAAAAGGGAGAAGTCCCGGCAACGGGACTATCGCGGGCCGAGACGTTTCTCTTCCTGAAACAGGGGCGAGTCTGTGCTAGAGGTAGGTGGCATCTCCCAAGAAGATGTGCCGTACACTTTTGCTACTTCTACCGCATTGACTGTGACCGCAGCCATGAACAAGGCAGCTTTAGTCTCGACTCGGCGATTGTGAAACAAATCGTCGATCTACACCGCGGGATAATCGAAGTCGAAGCATGGCAGACAAGGGCACAATCTACGACATGACACTACCGGTTGGTTGATGCTTTGAATTTTGCCACTTGCGCAAATCAAATAAAGAGGTTGGTATCATACCAACCTCCATCGGGGATGATCTCATTGTTATGCGTCGGGTTCAGAGAGTAAACCCAACTGACCGAGCAGCGTCATATTATCGTACTCATCCCAAGTATCGACGATTCGTCCATTATCATCAAAGCGGATGAGAATAATCGAAGGCAGTTCTAGTGAGGCTCCGGTAGGCGGCAGAATTGATCCGTCGGGTAGCGGCATCTCGCCTGTCTGGGTGCCGCGCAGAGTGTAGAAGACTGCCGCATAATTTCCTTCTGCAACGACAATGTCTGGTTGCAGTTCAAGATCGGGTATCGCAGCCCGAAATGTGGTGACCACCATTTTCCACGCTTCCAGATCATACATTTCACCACCTTCACGATGCGTGAAGTCGGAAGCAAATATCTCCTCTGCGACATCCAAATTCCCCTGATTAATGATTTCGTCGAATACCCGTAGCACCACATCCCTATGAGCGACTTCCATGCCCGGAGCGATTGTGTCATCGCCGTCTGTCGCCGGTTCATCCACGATCTGTGATCCAGCATCTTCCGGCATAGGAATAACACCGAGTTGTGAAAGTAAACTGAGGTTATCGCCGGCATCCCATTCTTCCACGATTTGTCCATCCTCATCAAAGCGCACAATGATATTTTGTGCGAAAGAGAAGGGCATACCTGTCGGTGGAATCACTGTTCCGTCAGGCATTACAAATGCGTTCTCAAAAGTTCCGGTCATTACAAATCGGAAACCGGCATACGCATCACTTGTGATGAGCGGATTCAGGGTAGCTTCCAAATCAGGTATTGCGGCACGTATCGTTGCGATAAAATGTTTGAAATCCTCAACGCTAGCAAGCGACCCATCTGCATTGTGTATGACGGCATCGGATGAAAAAATTGCATCAATGACATCGATGTTGCCCTGATTAAAGCCTTCGTCCGTGACCCGTTGCACCGCCTCTCTGTAGGACTCAACATGTTCTGATTGGCCGAAAGCGGGCGATACGGCAAGCAGAATACTGAGAAACACACTTGCCCCGATAATAGAAGACTTGATCCGATGGAACGACATAATAAACTCCTGATTGCTGATTAACGATAGCAACAGGATAGGAGAAGTGCCAACGCAGCACATCGGGTGAACACCCTATTTCTCGTTTTGGCGTTAGTCAGGCCTCATCAGTTCACATCAATGTCGTTCAGTAGATGGTGCTCCATCGCAAAGAGAGCGGCACCAGCCCGCGTATTGAGACCAATTTTGTTGTAAATGTGTTGAATGTGATGGTCAACAGTCTTAATCGAAATCACAAGACGCTCTGCAATTTCGCGTTTCTTAAATCCCTTTGCCATCAATCGCAGGACTTCGATTTCACGTTGTGATAGTCCTGCCGGTGCTGCGCTCCGATTAGAATACCCCGCTTGCCCTACCACGCGCAATACACAGTCGGTTGCTTTGGCGTCAATTTTCCCCATTCGTGCCAGTGTTCGCAATTCTTCGGCGGCGGCTGAGGGTGGAAGAGCGGTACGGTGTGGACGGGCTTCTAGCTTCGTTTGATAGGTATCTGCTGCCACCAGAATTCGTGTGACAATCGATTGCATTTCAGCCGGTAGGCCGCGATAATAACCAGAGCCATCTAACCGTTCATGATGTAGAGCGGACAATGCTCCCAACGGGGCCAATGTTTCTGAGTGCAAAAGAATACGCTCAGTTAAGTACGGGTGAAATCGCACACGCTCCCATTCGCTTTCGCTTAATGGTCCCGGTTTGTTCCAGATTCCAGCCGAAACACCGACACGTCCGATGTCATGAACTAGCCCAGCCCTCCACAGTAATTCTGCATCCGATTCTGGCAGACCGTATTCAAGCGCCGCCAGTCGAGCCAAGAGGGCCACATTGCGCGAATGTCCGCTAAAGTATGCGGATTTCAGATCGGCGAAATCGGCCATCGCCAACAACGCATCGTTGAATTGTTCTTCAGATAGCAGTATCGGCGTGCCCGGTTCTACTGTCAGGAGTGCATCCCACGCCGACTCCATATTCAACTGCTCAAATAGGCCGTCGGCATGCTCGCAAAAAATCTGCACGAGGTCGGGATCATAAAGATACCCTGCTCGTTTCTTGGCAACCTGTATGGCTTCTTGTGTGCCTGACATCTGCTGTACGATCACCATATCCTGTGCCAACTGCACAATCCGCACTGGCAGCACGATGTCCTCGCCTTTGACATGATTCGGCACACCGCGCCCATCCCACCGTTCAAATACCTGTGCAAGGATCGACTGTATCTCGAAATCAAAGCTCAACCGTCTGGAAAACTGGATAGCAACCTCACATTGAATACGGTCAACCTCTTCTTTCATCGAAGGACCTGCGGCGAGTGCCTTGCCAATGATGTGAAGCCGTGCCATTAACGGCTGGCCTTTTCCCGGTGTCCTCAGCAAGAAGTTCAAGCTCTCAATCGGATTTTTGGGGTCGGCTAGTAATCCCGCAGTAAGATTGAGTTCATCGCCGAAAACATCCGCTTCGATTGTGGCGGTGGATGTACAGCCGATATGTCTAAGCAGTGAAAGATAATATGTCAGACGACGATCATGTTCGCTTAGTCCCAGCAATTCGCTAAAATGGACACCCAATAAACAACAACTGATGACCCATTCCATCGGCTGTCCGATTCCTAAGTCCATGGCAAGCGATAGCGAAGCCATAATTTCGGCGAGGCGAATTCTGGAGTGAAGACTCTTATTGCTAGGCATAACACCAATATCATACCATTATGAGGCAGACATCTCCAACAACAATCTTGTGCGAAACCCGGAATTACATTAACCTCGAATTAGACGACATCGACAATAACTTGACCCCGCACTAGACCGAGTGTGCTATACTGGAGATGTTGACAATACATTAAAGAGTTGATTTGAGGGGAAAAGCGTATGCCCTTTATTGAAGCACCCACCACGTTTTATCTCGGTCGGCGGTACGACCATCAAACACACCGTCTCGACGATGAAGTCATTTATTACGACTCGCGGGATTTGACGACGCACGCCGTCGTCGTCGGCATGACCGGCAGTGGCAAAACCGGCCTGTGCATCACCTTGCTCGAAGAGGCAATACTCGACAACATCCCATCGATTGTGATTGACCCCAAAGGTGACATCACCAATTTGATTTTGAACTTCCCGGACTTGCGCCCGCAGGACTTCGAGCCGTGGGTCAATATCGATGATGCGCGTCGCGCCGGCTTGGATGTACCTGCCTATGCCGCCGATGTCGCGCAACGGTGGAAAGACGGCCTGACGAGTTGGGGTATCGTCCCCGACCGTTTGCGTTGGTTACAACGTGCCGCGAAATACAGCATCTACACGCCGGGTTCCGACGCCGGTCTGCCGATTAGTATTCTGGCGTCTCTGCGTGCGCCGAAAGAAGGCTGGGACGGCAATGAAGAATCCAACCGCGAAAAAATTAACGGCATCGTGACGGCGCTGCTCGCGCTCATCGGCATGAATGTCGAACCGGTTAAAGATCGTGAGCATGTCTTCGTCGCGAATATCTTCGAGCACAATTGGCGACTTGGCCGCGACTTGACACTTGAAGACATCATCCTACAAGTGCAGCAGCCCCCATTCGAGAAACTCGGCGTCTTCCCGGTTGATGATTACATTCCCGAAAAAGCGCGTCGCAAGCTGGCGATGGAACTCAACAGCATCGTCGCTGCGCCGTCGTTCCAATCGTGGATTCAGGGCGCACCGATGGATATTCAATCGCTGCTGTATCAACCAAACGGCCGCCCAAATGTTTCGATTTTTTACATCGCCCACTTGAACGAAGCAGAGCGCATGTTCATCACGACGTTGCTGTTAGAAAATATGCTGGGTTGGATGCGCGGTTTGAGCGGCACGACGAGTCTGCGGGCGTTGTTGTATATCGATGAGATGTTCGGCTACTTCCCGCCCTATCCGAAAAATCCGCCGACGAAGGGGCCGTTGATGCGCTTGCTCAAACAAGCGCGGGCCTTCGGCATCGGTCTCATCATGGCGACACAAAATCCCGGCGACCTCGATTACAAAGGGCTGAGCAACACCGGCACATGGTTCATCGGGCGTTTGCAGTCCGAGAACGACCGCAAGAAAGTCATGGCCGGGTTGGAGTCAATGGCCGATGCGAGCACCGAAGACGATCTCGAACTCAAAGATGTCGCGAAACTCATCGCCGATATTGACCCGCGTGTCTTCTTGATGCGCAATGTGCATGATCAAGGCGGCCCGGTTATGTTGCACACTCGTTGGGCGATGAGTTATCTACGCGGCCCGTTGACGCGGCAACAAGTGCAATTTTTGATGCGCAATCAACGCGAGCAGTTGAACAGTCAACTTGCGAGTCAACAAGCAGGCAATGGCAGGGGTGGGGCCGTCGTGTCGGCGCAGGCGAGCGCCGCCGGTGTGCCGCCGTCCACATTGCCCGAAACCGGCGTGTCGCAAAGTGCAGCGCCACCGTCTACATTGCCCGAAACACAACCCGCGCCACAACAACAATACACACAACCGCAGCAAACGCAACAACAGAGCACACAATATCCCCAAGGTTGGAGCGGCAACCCGATGCCGTTGCCGTCAGCAATTTCACAATTTTGGATTGCGACAACGATTTCAGCACAACAGGCGCTGGCTCAAACACAACAACCCGGCGCGATGTTGCTGCAACAATCCGCACCATATACATTGCTGGCGTATTATCCGGTGTTGTTGGCGCAGGCGAGCATCCGTTATCAGAATCGCAAAGCGGGCATCTATACCACGCGCTCCTTCGCTTACCATATCCCCGATGTGCAGAAGACCGGTTTGACAAATTGGGATGAATATCCCGCGCCGATTATCGACCGCGGTTATATCATCGCTGAACCACAGCAACCGGCGATGTTCGCCGATCTTCCGCCGGGATTGACCGACGCGCGGCGCATCAAAGCGTTGCAAACCGAATTCATGGACATGTTGTATAACACCGCTGTGTTGACCATCCCCTTCAATCCACAATTGAAGATATATGGCAGCCCGGACTCGCCGCCCGGCGAATTCGAGTCGCAGGTGCAGCAAGCTGCCCGTGAGCAGCGCGACGCCGAGATCGACAAAACCACGAAAAAATATGAGGACATGATCGACAAACTCGAAGATCGTTATCAACGTATCCTCCGCGAACTCGAAGCCGAAAAAGCCGAACTCTCTGATCGCAAGCGCGAACAACTCTACACGACCGGTGAGGCGGTGCTCAGTTTGCTCAAGGGGCGCACGACTTACACCCTGTCGCGCATGAGCCGCACCCGACGTTACAGTCAACAGAGTGAACAAGACATCCGGCAGCATCGTGCTGAACTCGAAGACCTCGAAGCCCGCATGGATGACATTGAAGCCGAGTACAGCGAAGTCGTGCAAGGCATCAACGACAAATGGGCGGCAATCGCGGCCAAAAACGAAGAGGAAATCATCACACCCTACAAGAAAGATATTCACATCGAAATGTTCGGCGTCGG
>RFIA01000295.1 GCA_003695675.1 Chloroflexota bacterium | reverse complement strand
GATCAATATGCGCTGTGTATCATCATAACGATTTGATATTCGGTTGACTAGGCTTTTCGTTCCTCTATCTCCTCATGCAATGACCAACACACACGGGTCAATTGAGCAAGATATTGCACCGTAGAGGCACATTGTGAAATTTATAACTTTATTGCCCGGAATCACAAAGTGGAAAATGTCACTGAATTTTGTATGAAGATCGTCTGTTTTTCTCAAACATCCAACAAAAGCGGGACATTCAAGCCCCACGCGAGATACAGCGCGAGGAAGAATTGCTTGAACTCGCTTGTCGTCGTGTCATCGGCGGGGTCGGGTTGATAGAGAAACGGATGCTGTTCGGCGAAGTCTACCGGCGCGGGTGTGATGTGCATGATTTCGTCGGCTTCGAGGTCACGCGCAATCGCGTGGAAAAAGAGCAGCAGCATCCCGGCATGATGCGGTTGAATATGACCGAGCAAGAAGATCATCTCGAAAACTTGATTGCTCGTGATTTGAAATTCGCCGAGTGTGCGGGCGAGGGTGTCTGCGCTTTCAAAGTACGGTGACTCGGCAGTGCGCAATTCGGCGACTTGTGCGCCGTCGTAACCGAGTTCTTGCACACCCTGTTTGAGCAGCAACCACACAAGCGTATCATCGGGGACGGGCAATTGTTTGAGCAGCCACGCCTCTGCCGCGAGCGAAATCGGATATTGAATGAAGCCGACGCAACCAAACGGTTCGCCGGTGCGGTTGGCCGGGCAGCCGTCGCAATATGGGGTGTATTGGTCGAGGGTGCTCGCACGATAGAGCAAATGTTGCACATTGACGACTTCGGTTGTTTCTTCGCCGTCAGGAGTCGTCCGCGTCAACTCAAAGCCCATCTGCGACGGCGGACGGGTGTCCCCCTCGCGGCGATAGAGGCGGATAATTTCCTCAGCACGGGCGCGGTCTTTCAAACGCTGCACGATGCCGTCCGTGTCGAGTTCCTGCTTCGGGAAGCACTTGTAATCAATGATGTAGTCGATTGCCATGTGGTAAGCCTAACAGTGCGTCAATTGTGATGAAAAGATTGTTGAACCACAAAGACGCAAAGGGCGCAAAGATATACAAGATTTCACTCTGTGTCCTTTGTGCTGAATCTTTTCATACCACTCAAACTGCGCGATTTGATATTCACGGAACATCCCATACGCGGACGGTGTCGTCATTGCCGCCGGAAGCAAAGCGCAGGCCATCCGCATCGAAGGCGACAGTGTTGACATTCGCAGTATGATCGCGGAAGCGCTTGATAATCGCGCCGCTATCGACATCCCACAGAATGACCGTATCGTCTGACGAGGCGGAGACGATTCGTTCGTTGTCCACATTGAAAGCGACGCCGAGCACACCGCTATCATGCCCGGTGAATGTCCGAATCATGCCCCCGCCGACAACATCCCACAAAATAATCGTGCCATCCGCCGCGCCCGAAATCGCCGTTTGCCCGTCGGGGCTGAAGGCGACACCCCGCACCGCCGACTCGTGCGCATTGAGTTGCCGAATCATTTGCCCACTATTCACGTCCCATTGAATCACGAGTTTGTCCGACCCGGCAGAGAGCGCCGTGTGACCATCGGGGCTAATGGCGACATCGAGAATGCGACCGGTGTGCCCGGTGAATGTGCGGATGATTGCGCCGGTGTTGATATTCCACAAGATGAGCGTGCGGTCTGCCGATGCCGACAATAGCGTTTGCCCATCGGGGCTGACGGCGACGGCGTTGACCGCATCGCTATGCCCCTCGAAGATACGCAGCGGCTCCCCACTATTGACATCCCACAAGATGAGCGAATCGTCAAGCGAGCTAGAGACCGCCATCGTACCGTCCGGCGTGAAGGCGACATCGGTCACGGGCGACGTATGCCCCTCGAAAATCCGTATGGCGCGTCCATCGATGGCATCCCACAAACGCAGTGTTGTATCTCGCGAACCGGAGAGCAAGCGTTCATCATCAGGGCTGAAAGCGACACTGAGCACCGAATCGTCATGACCGACCAATATCGTGGTCTCGGTGCCGAAAAGATCAAACACAAACACTGTCAATACGACCGCGATGATGACCGCAAGAACAGCAACCAATGCCACGATAGCACCAATGCGTATGACCCGCGAAGACGATGCGCTGTCTGCCGATGAACGCGCTGTTTGAATCGGCGGGGCGTCTTCTTTGCCGAGATATTGCTCAAGCGCTTTGGTCATTCGGGTGACGGCGCGGTCGAAGTCACGACGCCCATCGAGGCGCTGTGTATTCGTCAAACGAAAGGGAACTGACTCGCGTTCGTCGCCGCGAATGAGCAATGGCAAAATGCGGATGCCGTGCTCTTCGGCATAAGCGAGTTCTCGCCCGACCCATGTTGATCGGCGCGAGTCCGGCGATAATAACACGACGAGAACCCGTGACGACTCAATCGCACGGGCGATAGCGCTTTCCCACGCTGGGGTGCCGGGTGTCAGATTGTCATCCGTCCACACAGCGATTCCGGCGGCGTGCAACGCATCGCGGACACGGTGCATCGCGTCGGTATCTTCGCGGCTGTAACTGAGAAAAACATCGTGCGCCATGATAACCACTGCCCTTGTGATGCGCTGGGTTGGAATGCGATTATTGTAGTCGATATTGCGGAGAGTCGAAAGTGGGGGGGGTGATTATTTTTGGGTGTGTTGCTATTGCTAGATGTTGACCATGATCGGGTTTAGCACGTGTTAGATGCCATAGGGTTTGACCCGTTTTTGCGACAAACGATTGTATCCGGTAGATGAATAAAAGACGAAAAGCGCTCCGTATATGATCGATTTGAAATGGAAGCAACAAGTCACTCTCTGGAATCAAACAATATTCGCATTGACCATTTGCTCGGTTACACACATGGATCCAATCTTGAGTTGAAACAGGACTCAAGTCACTCTTAACACGTCGTTGGTATAGATTGAAAATTTCACTTTGTGATGGTTGCCTCAGTCATTCATTTCTTCCATCAGCATAGCCTGTATAGCACAGTCACCGTTGCACAACTGCCCCATCACCAATACACTGATGCCATTGTGCTCAAACCGCAACATTTCAGAGGAACATCATGGCGAAGCTCTATCTCGCGCTTGTCTTTCATAATCACCAACCGGTCGGGAATTTCGACCACGTTTTCCGCGAAGCCTACGACCGCAGCTACATCAAACTGATTGAATTGCTCGAACGCCATCCCCAAGTCAAAGCCGGGATGCACTTCACCGGCTGCTTGCGCGATTGGTTGCTCGACAACGAAGCCGGTATCTATGGTCGAGTGAGAGTGCTCGTGGAACGGGGGCAGCTTGAAGTGCTCGGCGGCGCATATTACGAACCGATTTTGCCGATTTTGAGCGATGAAGACAAAATCGGGCAAATCCGCAAATTGGCTGAAGCGGTTGAAAGCGATGTCGGGCAGCAACCGACCGGGATGTGGTTGGCCGAACGAGTGTGGGAGCCGTCACTCGCGAAGCCGATTGCGCAAGCCGGGATGCGCTACACCATCGTCGACGACACGCATTTCATGTATACCGGCTTCAAAGAGAGCGAACTTTATGGCTATTTCGTGACCGAAGAGCAGGGCTACACGCTCAACATGTTCCCGACATCGACGACGATGCGTTATCTCTTCCCGTGGAAACCTGTCGATGAATTGATGACGTGGCTCAAAAGTGTCGCCGAACAAGGCGGCGGGTACGGGCCGCCGCCGCTTGTCGTCATGGGCGATGACGGCGAGAAATTCGGCTTGTGGCCGGGTACTTATGCCCACATGTGGGAGCAGGGTTATATGGACGAGGCCTTTGAAGCCATTGTCGCCGCTTCCGATTGGTTGGAGACGATCACCCCGTCGGAATATATGCGGCAATTCCCGGCGTTGGGACGCGCCTATCTGCCGACGGCATCGTACATGGAGATGACCGAGTGGGCGCTGCCGCCACAACGCTCGTATGAATTGACTCAGCTGCGCCACGAAATCGAAGATGAGATCGAAGAAAAAAAGGATTATGATCCCGGTCGTGTACAATATCTCGAAAAAGTGCGCAGTTTCTTGCGCGGCGGCTTGTGGCGCAACTTCCTCGTCAAATATCCTGAAATCAATCACATGCAAAAACGCGCCATGTACACGAGTCGTCGCGTCAATGCCTTGCCGGACAGCGCCGTGAAGTCGCAGGCGCTGTCGTATCTGTGGGCGGCGCAGTGCAATTGTGCCTATTGGCACGGCGTCTTCGGCGGCATTTATCTGTATCATATCCGCGCAAAGAATTACGAGAATCTGTTGAATGCCGAAGCGTTGATTCTCGACGACAAGGTGCATTATGAGCGCATCGATTTTGATCAAGACAGCCGCGACGAATTGGTCGTCACCGGCGCGCCTTTTTCGCTGATATTTGATCTCGCTCAAGGCGGTTCGCTGATCGAATGGGATGACCTGCCGAGCCGCTACAATTTGCTCAATATCATGACGCGCCATCGCGAAGGGTATCATGAAAATCTCGCGCGGGCGGCGACAGAGGGCACGGTCATCACACCCGACAGCCCGCAATGGGGCGAACAAGAGAATATTCACAGCACGACGGTTCGCGCCAAAGAATTGGGACTCGAACATTACCTGATTGTCGATTGGCATCGGCGCGGTTCGTTCATCGACCATTTTTTGCGAGCAGATGCTGATCTCGACAGCCTCGCCCGGTCGTATTATGGCGAAGAGGGCGATTTCGTCGTCAATCCCTATACGCTGCAAGCAAGCGGCGATGGCAGCCATCAGGCCGTCATCACACTCAGCCGCGATGGACAGGTGTGGCATCAAGGCGAGCAACAACCGGTGCGCGTCGAAAAGCGCATCGCGCTTGAAGCAGGCAAGCGCGAACTCGTCGCCGAATACACCGTGACGAATCAAGCTGATGCTGCGCTGCATTTACGCTTTGCTATCGAGATGGCCTATGGTTTCGATGGCGGCGACAGCGAGCATTGTTACGTCGCGCTTGAAGGGCAAGGCGTGCTTGGCAATCTCGGCATGACGGCGGCGCATGAAGCCGTGTCGAATTATCGCGTGGCGACGAAGATTCGCGGTTTTGAAGTCGCCGTTACGTCTGAGCAAGCGACCGAATTGTGGCACTTCCCACTTGAACCGGTCACAATCAGCGAAGGCGGCTTCGAGAAGATTCATCAGGGCGCCATCTTCTTGCATTTGTATCATTTGACTCTGGAACCGGGCGCCGATTGGTCGAACACACTGCGCTTCACATTGCACGACATCGACCGAATTTAAGCGCCGGATGAGAAATTTTACTTTATTCATCCAAACTTTAATCTGTTGATAACAATTGGCGGGTATACTGAATTGAGCAGCAGATGCGTTAGTGTAAAGGATCATGTACCATTTCAACGACGACAGCATTGACACAATCTCCCGAAGTGATTAAATCGTGCTGCGCGATGCTCTATGAGAGTTATTGGGCGCGGCTGTTATTGGACGAAACATTTCATCCCGGCGGTCTTGAGCTAACCCGGCGGCTAGGTGAATTGCTCGGCTTACGGCCGGGTATGCGCGTGTTGGATGTTGCCTCCGGCAAAGGCGAGAGCGCGCTATTCCTCGCGCAAGAATTCGGTTGCCAAGTCATCGGTGTCGATTACAGCGCACAACTCGTTGACGAAGCCAATGACCACGCAGCAGCGCACGGCCTCGCCGATGATGTGCGCTTTGAACATGGCGATGCTGAAGCACTGCCTTATCCCGACGCGAGCTTTGACGCCGTAATATGCGAATGCGCCTTCTGTGTCTTCACCGACAAAGCGCAAGCGGCGCATGAAATCACGCGCGTGCTCAAACCCGGCGGG
>RFIA01000294.1 GCA_003695675.1 Chloroflexota bacterium | reverse complement strand
ATCAAACCGGCGATTGCTGTCGATAGCAATAACACGCCGCATGTCTTTTGGTTGATTGAAGATCTTAATGGCGGGACGTTCTACGCGACCAATGCTTCCGGCGCGTGGGAGACGACGACGGTTTCGGAAGGCTATTTCTATGGCCCGGTCGATATTGCGGTCGGCGCTGACGATGTGCCGGTCATCGCCTATCATGACCATCAAGGGCGGCAGTTCGACCCCAATCTTGGCGATGCGGTTGTCGGTTCGCTAGAGGGTGGCGAGTGGACGCTGACGACGATTCAAGATAGCGGTCATGATGGTTGGGACACGGATGTTGCGGTCAATGCAGACGGCTGGCATGTCGGCGGTGTTGACCCGTCGCAATTTGGCGGGCGCGACAGCATCGAATATGCGACCAACGCTTTTGGCGATATTCGTGTTGAGCAAGTCGGCAGCGGCCCGAACGAATATGAGTTCGGCGTCAGCATCGAAACGGCGCCGAATGGCATCGTCGGCTTGACCTATTTTCAATGTCCACGCAGTTGCGAAAGCGTCAACGCAGACAGTGACGACCGCAATTTGGTTTATGCTGAACGCAGCGCCGGGCCGGATGGTTCGTGGACATTGACCCAAGTGGATACCGAAGGCGATGTTGGGCGCTTCTCCTCGCTGGCTTATGACGCCGACGGCAATCCACACATCAGCTACTATGTCGCAGACAGCCCATCAAGCGGCACCGTGCGTTATGCGTGGCGCGATGCCGACGGCACGTGGCAATTCGAGGATGTCGGCACGGTGGACAATCTCATGATTGGATTCACCGGCGCACGCAAAATCACGTCGCTCGTTCTCGATGCTGACGGTGTGCCGCACATCGCTTATACCGACCGCGACACCGTGACGTATGCCTCGCGCACCGGCGATGGTGAATGGACAACGCAAGACATCATGACGGCGGACGAAGCCAATCTTGGCCAACTCGTCGAATTGGCGTTGGACAGCAACGGCACGCCGCATCTGACAACTTTCGATGTCACCAATCCACGTCCGTTGAATGGCAATATCTATTACGGCACCATCGTGGGATAAGACAATCGCTGTCGAATCACGCACGTTTTCCGCAAGGGCACGGTATACTGTGCCCTTACATGCGCGGGTTTTACCCGCGAGCCAAATGTGATAACACTCGTCATAAAAAAACATCCTCAACTTGAGGATGTTTGATCTTTCAGCGACGTGAGGCGTTGATGCTGCTCAACCGACGTGCGATTCAAGCTGCCGGATGAATTCCATCGGCTCAAATGGTTTCGGGAAGTAGGCGTCGATACCCAACGTTGAGCTATCCTTTTTCGGGAATGCGGATGATGACTTCGAGTTCAAAATCATCTCCCAACGCGGCAACGTAACGACGAAGTGTATTGAGCGTGTAGGCATCGTATCCTGCCTTTTCGATGCGAGAAACTTGCGCTTGTGACACACCGAGACGCTCAGCTAATTCCGCTTGGGTTAGTCCGGCTGCTTGTCGTGCTTCAACCAATTGCAACCAGAGTTCGCTTTTAGCGGCTTCTTCTTCATACATTGCTTTTCTCTCAGGGTCAGCGAGAAAGTTTTGCCGCCATTCAAGATAACTTTGTTCTTCAGGTGTTTGTTTTCTGTCTTGTTCATTCATACTAATCAGGGTCTCTGCGTGCCAAATAGTCTTTCATACGTGCTTTTGCGATGTCAATTTCGTGTTTCGGTGTTTTGCCGGTTTTCTTTTGAAAACCGTGAACGAATACAATGCGTCGCCCAGTGAAGAAGAAATAAAACAAGCGATAGATATTGCCATCACTTGTCCGTCGAAGTTCCCAGAGCTTGCCTTCAATATGCTTGACGAGTGGCTCTCTGGCTTGAATATTGCGGGCGCGTAATTGTTCAATGGAGACCAGAAATCGGGCTTGAGTTTTATCGCCTAAACTTTCAAGGAATTCTCGGACGGGGCTGCTGCCGTCATCCCGCAAATAAAATTCAATCACCCAATCAATTTCGTTCGGCATTATACGTATTTTAGTATGTTGGTGTGGCGCGTGTCAATCAAAACGTTGTCACACGCCTCATAAAAAAACATCCTCAACTTGAGGATGTTTGATCGTTCAGCGATGTGAGGCGTTGATGATGCTCAACCGACGTGCGATTCAAGCTGCCGGATGAATTCCATCGGCTCAAATGGTTTCGGGAAGTAGGCGTCGAACCCGGCAGACAGGGCGCGTTCTTCGACCGCGCTGTCATGAAAGGCGGTGATGGCGATGCTCGGTGTTTGCGCCGTCACCGGATTGCGACGAATCGCCTGAATGATTCCCCAGCCGTCGATACCGGGCAGGGCGATGTCTACCACAAAGGCATCGAAGTCGTATTGTTCCAACATATCGAGGGCGACTTCGCCATTTTCGGCGGTGTAAGCGGTATGCCCGAATTGTTCGACCAATGTCACGACGAGGTTCATCGCATCGGCATCATCTTCAATCACCAGTACATTTAATGGCATTCGTGAAACTCCTAAACGCTATCAAGTGCTTCAATAAGTGGCTCGACATCCATGATGTCGATGAACAGACGCAGCAAGTCGGAAACAAACGTCAAGGCGTCAATCGGTTTGGTCAAGAAATACTCGAAACCTGCCGCGACTGCACGCTCACGGTCGCCGACCATGGCATGAGCCGTCAACGCAACAATCGGGATGTTGTATAACGACAAACTCGTGTCGCTCATCACTTCGCGCAAAAGCTGCCAACCGTCTATTTTTGGCATCTGTAGATCGGTAATCACAAACTTGAGCTGCGACCGATGCTCACGAATCAGCCTGAGGCCTTCTTCGCCATTGGACGCCGTATACACAGTCGCCCCGTGCATCTCTAGCAAGGTACACATCAACGCGATGCTGTCGACTTCGTCATCAATGACGAGTACTTGCCAATTTTCCAAAACCCTAGGGACATTAAACATAGCTTATGCCTCCTTCAAAACCGGCAGTACCGCTTTGAATGTACTACCTTGACCTTCAACACTCGTGACGGTCACATTGCCACCTAGCAATTTGCACAAGCTGCGGACAATATAAAGACCGAGTCCGCTGCCGCCGTGTTCTCGCTGTGAACTGCCATCGACCTGTCGGAAGCGGTCGAAAATCGCGGATTGCATGTGGAGGGGGATGCCGATGCCGGTATCGCTGACTTCGATGATGAGGTTCTCGGCCATACACGTCACCGTGACTGTGACGCCGCCCTCGTTGGTGAATTTGAGCGCGTTACCCGCCAAGTTGGAAACAATCTTGATGAATGCGTCTTTATCGATGGTGATTTGCTGCGGGACGTTGTTCGCAATTTCGATTTTGAGGCCGATGTTCTTTTCTTTCGCCACGCTTTGCAATGGCTCTAACGCGCTGACTAAAATTTCGCGCAGGTCATGTGGTTTCATGACAATCGGCAATTGTTCGGATTCAATTTTGGCGATGTCGAGCACCGAGTTGATCAAATCCAACAGGCGTTTGCCATTGCGCAAAATCGTTTCGGCTTGTTGGCGCACTGTGCCCTGAGTCGTCATCATCAACACACCGGCGAAACCATTGATCGCATTGATCGGGGTGCGTAATTCATGCGACATGGTGGCGATGAAGGTCTGTTGGGCGATGCGGGCCGCCTCTGCACGACGCAGCGCAACCTCAAGCGCCTGACGATTGCGTTCGTCCTCGGTGATGTCCGTCACCGTACACATAATCAGGCCTTGTTCGGCCAACGATGGCGAACCGCCATACGCTTTGATTTGACACAGGCCGATGAATTCTTCGCCATCTGCCCGGCGGAAGACCCAGCGAAAATCAGTATCTTCGCCGCTCATGGCCTTCATCATGTACTGCGTGGCGAGTTCATTCGTCGGCGTGCCGTCGGGTTGATTCGGCGGGCTAATCGTGAAGGGTGTGCCACCATTGAGCAGCTCTTCACGCGGGTAGCCCCACTTTTCACTGACAGCCGGATTGACATAGACAAATTCGGCTGTTCTGGCATTGACGATGAAGATCAGATTGGGCGAACTGTCCACCATATCGGCAGAAACGGCATCAAGCTGAAATGTCGTCTGTAAATTATTCGTCATACAACCTCCTTCCAAGTGTGTGACGATAGATATGCAGAATGCGAGATCGTATTCAACCGCGATTGGCAAAATAGCATGACGAATACACCGGACTGATGACCGTACCGTTCTCGATTTCAATATGTTGTTGCCATCGGATTGTATACAGCGCCCCCACTGTATCGTTAGATTGGTGTAGGCTCTAATGCTTTGTCATAATCTTAGACTTAAATCCCGAGCGGGTAGCATAAAGATTATCTGAATGATTTGTGAACTTTACCCAAAACTTTCTGGGATGACGTTTTTTCGTTCAACATTTGAACGGAGCAGCGCTTCGATCACGGCCACATCGCCCAAGGCTTGTCGCGGCGTGTTGATTTTGAGCTTCCCGTTGCGGATTGCGTCGGCGAAAACAGCGAGTTCGGCGCCGACACTCGTGCGCGATTCGTAGATGGTGGTTTGCGTATCATCGCCGCGAAGAACGGTCAGTTCGCCGGTATGCACACACAGGCTGCCCGCATCGCCGACGAGGCGCAGGGCGGTCGGCAGGTTTGATGCGCTCGCATACGTCACCGTGTAATTGCCAATCGCCCCGTTTTCAAAACGCAAGACCGCGCTCAATGTATCCGCCGGGGGCAAATCGTCGCGCACTTGCGTGATCGTCGCGCTGACTTCTTGCACTTCACCGAGCATCGTGCGCAGCGCCGCGATATGATGGACGCCGGCGTCCATCAAAAAGCCGCCGGGAAAACTCTCGTCGCGCCGCCATGTTGTGTGATAATAAGCCACCTGCGGCGTGATGCCGATGTGCATCGCCCAATCGAAGATAATCGGACGACCGATTTGCCCCGCCGCGATGACTCGCGCGGCTTCGACGAAAGCCGGTTCGTGACGCCAATTCTCGGCCACCATCCAAGTTCGTTCAGCATATTGCGCGTAGACTTGCAGCAAGTGCTTGCCGGTCGCCACATCGGGCGCCATCGGCTTTTCGCTGATGACGTGTTTACCGGCAGCTAGCGCTCGTTCAATCACACCGGGCATGACGCCAATCGGCAGAATAATATCGACGGCATCGATGTCATCGCGGGCGAGCAACGCATCGATGTCGTGATAGAGCGTCACATTGCCGTCGATGTGTGCTGCTGCCGCTTGCGCCGAGTGCTCTGTGCGGCTGTAGATGGCGACGACTTCAAAAGTGTCTTGCAGTTGCTTCAAAGCGGGGATGTGCGCCTTTTGCGCGAAGATTCCTGCGCCGATGAGCGCGATTCGGATTTTTTGTTTGCTCATGAAAGTGTCTCTTCGATGATGTTTTCCAGCCGAAATAGATGTTGGGCGCGTTCGCTGAGCGCGTCATACGTGGCGCGTGGAATATCAATCTGCGGATACTTCAAGCGCAGCCAATGCCGCGAGTAGATAAGCGCATAATTGGGACGCGGGCTGCCGGAGCGATTCGGCGTGCCGCGATGCCACATGCGCGAGTCGCGTATCAACACCGAGCCGCGCTTCATCAGCACGCGCTCGGAGTGCATCGAGTCGGCGACTTCAATCATGTCTTGTGTGGCAGGGTAGGTGTGGCGATGTGTGCCGCCCGGCCAAATTTGCAACGGGCCGTTGTCTTCGGTGACATCGACGAGCGGCACATTGATGACGATGCTGTACGCTGGCAGGGCAGTCGGGTGCTCAGGGAAGAGCGGATGAATGTCGGCGTGCGTGTTTTGATAATCCGAGCCGGGCAGGGGCGTGTCGGAGGCGAGATAGTGACAGATGTAATCCGGGCCGAGCAGCGCATCGACGACTTGCAAGACGAGCGGATTGGCGATGAGCCGTTCATCGCTGAAGGGCGGGCGAAACGGCAGGTGCATCTGATGGCGATTGACGCCGCGATTCGCGCCGTGTGTCGCGATGTGCGGTTCAAACACGCCCATGAATTCGTGATACAACGTGTCCATGAAATCGTCCGGCAGCAAGTCTTCAAAGATGACGTACCCGTTCATATCCACTTGCTCGACGGCAGCTTTGTGATGCACTGCCGACAGCTGCCCGCTTGCGCGTTCTTGCTCGCTGATCTTCATAGTGAAATGTCTCCCTTGAAAATAAGTGCTATTCAACCGCCAAGAGCGCAAAGAAAAACGAACACATTTAACGCAGAGACGCAGCGCCGCAGAGAAAATCCGTTGGGGCAGAGCGCGCTCTGCTCTACAATCATAGGACTTACGCAATTGAGTATCTTGCACCATGCCGCCAGATGTTCAAACATCCGGCTACCGAAATACCAAACCCACTAAAGGGGTTATTGGGGCGTAT
>RFIA01000040.1 GCA_003695675.1 Chloroflexota bacterium | reverse complement strand
CCACGCGACATAATCTCCGTCATTTGACCCAACGTGCGCATAATCCCCTCACGCGAGTCATGCGGCGATGGTATCACGTAACAATTTGAGATGACGACACCCGCAGAAACAAGCGAATGGTCTTCCTCGACTTCAATGTCAAGTACCGCACCTGTGTAATTCTCGGTGCGAATTTCGTCAATACGAACCCATTTGAGATTATCGTATTCAAAATCGGCGGCGAGTTCGATTATTTCATCAGCAATAAATTGAGGCCATGATACAAAATCGGGAGCTATAGTGGTGATAGGCATGGTATCATGGACAGGATTCGGAATCATAGCCCCCATCAAAAATGGCTCAATTTTTCTCGTCTCGTCAACTTGATACACAAGTGCAACATAATCGCCCGGCTTAAGGTCTTTAGCAGGAATCCACTGAGGTTCTTCCTTCAAACGCAGACCGTCTCGTGATTTATGCTTTGCATTCACCCACTCCGAGCGAATGATGAGCACTTTATGGTCACCAGTGACGCGCAATTCGTCGAAGGCCACTTTCTTCGGCTTGATGATGTACAGTGGCTCTTCAGTCTCACGCTCAAATTTGTGCAACACCGGGCGCAAACGATTACGATGAGTCACGACGAGATCACCAACTTTGACTTCAGCAATCGGTTTGTAGCCATCTATCGTTAGAATTTCCTGCTCTGGCGGCATACAATTGTAGTAGGTCAGTTCTTGGTCGGTGCCGGCGCCGGCGAGGATGCGCCCGCCGGGGACAAACTTCCAGCCGTCGAGCAGCCAGCGAAAACGCTCCGCCCACAACTCGCGCAGTTCGTCGGTCGCTTCGGCTTGCGCCACACCGCGTGCGACCCGTTCCATCAATTGTTCCGGTTCGGTTTCAAGCGGTTTATCGACATGCTCGACATCGCGGGTGACGACTTCGCCGTCGAGCAGTTCAACCGTCACCGTCGGTAGATCAAGCGCCGTCACCGTGCCGATCTCTCGCTGACCGGTCGCCGAGTCGACGACGACGATGACCGTATCGCCGACAGCGAGGGTCTCGCGAGTCATATCCTTTTGCGCATAACGGTCGAGGAAAATTTTGTAACCCAGCTCATGCAGTTTATTACGATCCGACGCTGTTGATTCAACCATACGTAATCACTGTCTCCCGAATATGTAAGACATCGAATAAAAACAACAGGCACGGGCAGGCAAACGAGTGCGCGTCTCCGTGCCGAATATCACCCGTATTTAATGATCGAAATGTTCAGCCAATCGATCATTGAGCAGGCGGTCTACTTCTGCCCGCACATTGTCGAGACGATCCATGCCGATATACATCACGGCATAACGAATATAAGCCACTTCATCAAGCGCCTTCAAGCCATTGACGACCATCGCGCCAACAACTGCGCTCGAAATGCCATCGCCATTGGCTTGATAAGCGGCGGCCTCAATATCGTCGGCGAGGCGTTGGATGTCGCTCGGCGCGACTGGGCGCTTCGCACAGGCCATCTGAATCCCGTAGATCAATTTGTCGCGGTCGAAGTGCTCAACTTGGCCGTTGCGCTTGATGAGCAATGGCGACGAGGTGACGACGCGCTCCTCCGTGCTGAAGCGATGACTACAATCTTTGCACTCGCGCCGGCGACGAATACATCCGGCAACATGCGATGTGCTGACGACGCGCGTCCCTGCTGTAGATTGGCAAATCGGACATTGCATAATGAATTGACACCGACACAAACGAACGAATGTTCTCGATAAATAATGAAAAATAAATCTCTACCTGATGCTCACCGTGTGTGAAGAATTTGGCTCTCAAGCAAAAGTTTTGAATTGTCTTGTCGTGCGGGGTTGATAACTTGACACTCATCTTTTTATAGCACGATGAGTCGTGTTTTGTCCACTTCATTCGGAATTAAAATGGTTAGAAAAACGTAGGCTAGGTGTAACAAATTTCCCACGTTTACCCACTATCCCACACCAAGCAAATCACAGGCAAGAAATCGCTATTTGTCTAGGGCAGGACTTGCGCAGTTCAGAAATCATCGGGAAACCAGAGGATAAATTCTCCGGCTGCTACAAAGTTAAGAACCCTTCAGGGTACTACATTTGATCGAATACACCCCAATAACCCCTTTAGTGGGTTTGGCATTTTGGTAGCCGGATGTTTTAACATCTGGCGGCATGATGCAAGATACCCGATTGCATAAATCCTGTGGGAATTTCGCGGTAATTTCGAGCATACACCCGGCATCACAATTGCGTGTGGAGCGCACTTGCGTCTATGATTAAATTATGCGACTCTTCAGCCGGCCCAAGCAACCGTCAATTGAACTCGCGCTCGTCACCCTCATCGGCGTGTTATATATCGGGCGCTTCATGACATTCGATTCGCAGATGACATTCGCCGGGTTAGAACACGAACGGCTCTCCGGCGTGCTGCTGCCGATCAAAATCGGCATCGAACAATACGGGCGCATCCCCCATTGGAATCCGTATCTGACATTCGGCGGTGAGCCGACACTTGGCAATCCGTTCAATTATTTATTCAATCCGTTCATGAGCGTGCCTGTTCTCAGTCTCGGCGCTGTGCAGGGGACGAAAGTCGCGCTCAGCATCCACTTGCTGGTCGCCGGATACGGGATGTGGCTGCTGCTGCGGATGATGCGCGTCGGCAGCGCCGGGCGCGTGACGGCGGCGGGCTTGTATCTGATGAGCGGCGCGATAGCCGCGAAATTCGCTGAGTTGTTCGGGCATTTTCAACTCGCGCTCAGCATGGCGTGGATACCGTTTGTCTTGGCCGGATTATGGTGGACGCTGCACAGCCGCAATCGTTTCGCGCCGGTCTTCATGGCGTTCATGTTCGCGATGTTGTTCTTCGCGGGCAATATCTACTTCACACTGCACACGGTATTGTCGGCATCGGTCATCACCGTGTTCTACAGTATCGACCGTGACAAGACATGGCGTCTGCGCTTCGACCGGATGACGCGAGTCGCCGTCGGCGCGGTCTTCGCATTTGGCCTAGCGATGCTGCAATTTTGGCCGATATGGGTTGTACGCGGCTCAATCGGTCATACTGGCGACCCGGCGCTCACGACACGTTATGGCTTCGGGCAGGTGGTGCGCAATTTCATCGCTAAGCCGGACGACTGGATCGCTGACGCGATCAATACAGCGAGCAGCGTGCAACTCGCCGTCGATTATGCCTATCTCGGCTTGCCGGTCTTCATCATCATTTTCGCGGGCATGGTGCTGTTGATGTTCGCACGCTACACGCATGTTGACATCGCGAAACGTCCTTTCATCATCGCTGGGATTCTCATCATCATCATGACGCTGTGGGGTATGGGCGAAACACCTCTGCTACGCTGGTTGTATGCCAACAGCAACTTACTGGCGCAATTTCGTTTCGTCGGGCGGGCGATGGGCATCGCCGCGCTGTGGTGGATTGTGTTGGCCGGTCTCGCCATCGATGTCGTGTGGCGCAGTCTCGACAAGGTGTTCACCATCTCACCTAGTTTTGACCGCTATGACTCTCGGCGATTATCGCGTGTCGGGTTGGTCGCCGTCCTGATATGGGCATGGTTTGTGGTTTACAGCCGGCAAAGCAACAGCACCCGCTTCGACATGGTGCTGCACAATTTTGCCATTTTCAATTGGCTCGCGCCATATACGATAGCAACCCTCGCCGATGTGACAAAACGTTTGTGGCAAATCTTGTTGATGGCCATCGCAATCGATACCAGTATATGGATGCTTGGCGGGCAAATGCGAAGCTACCTGCAACCGCGTAACTACACCGTCAATCGGGCGCGGCTACACACACAACTGCGACGCCTGTTGCGCATCGGGGTCGTGGCAATCGCTGTCTCCGCGCTCATCAATATCGCCGACACCAATCGAACATTGTTTGCATTCACCACGAATGAGAATCCCTTCACAGCGCTCTACGACATCATCAAGGCCGAAAATGACACGACCATCTTCCCGATTGTGGCGCAACCTTTCTCGCGCTTCACGTATGGCACATATCAGCGACAAATCCGCAATTGGAATTTGACCGAAGGATGGAGGCCGTTACCACGACGCTCGCCGCTTTTGGCCGGGCAAGCCCGCCTTCTCGATATTCCACGTTGGGCGACGGTCTGGAGTGGAGCCTATCGATTGGCGCAGCAGTTTGTCGATGCAAACGGATACAGCCTGCGCCATTGCGAGGCATTGGTCGCCGAAGCGCGCGTCATCGATGCCTGCGACCCGACTGCTCAAGCCACAGTGCTGCTATATGAACACAGCGATGCCCTCCCCTACGCCTACATCATCGACAGCGAAACAACCAATCGTCGTGAACGCATCACACGTGGCGATGTCGTCGCGGCGCGTGTTCTTTCGCATGAACTCGACCGCATCACCATTCGCGTCGATGCTATTCCCGAAAAGCAACCGGCTTATCTCATCGTGCAAGAAGTCAATTTTCCCGGATGGCGAGCCTTCGTCGGCAGAAGCCAAACGCTGTTGTACACGATAGGCAATGCGATGGCCGTCGAGCTACAACCGGGCGAACATCTCTACACCTTTGCATACCGCACACCGGGCCTCACACTCGGCGTCGTCAGCTTTGTAATGACATTCGTCGTCATTGTATGGTGGCTTATCCTCGACAAGCGCTTGCCGTTGCTCACACAGATCAATCGCAGTGATTGAGACACGAGCAACAGGACGAAAGTGTCATCACATTCGCGCCCGAATCCAACCCGTGAATGTTCACAATGATATATAATGAACAGATATGTAGCAGCACGATTGAACGACCATAATCGAGGGGAGAACAGGCATGACCACACGATTTTCCAAACAAGCAATATTACTCTTGTTAGGGGCACTCTTGTTGCTGAGTCTAACCGGCCAAACATTCGCCGCCGACGGCAGCGGCATGAATTTGCGTCTGAGTTGCACCGGCTTCACGAGTGCGGGCAGCGTACTCGTCATGAACCGCGACAACACCGCCACCGGTCACGAAACATTCGAGATCAGCGCCGTCGATGGCGCGGGCAATATCATCTTCACCGAAGTGGCGACGATGCTCGTCGGCAGCACATTCGGTTTGCCGGACGGCCAATTCATCGCGTGGCAAACGCCGCCGGTCGCCAATCCACTGGTGTTGACGATCACAAGCGTCGAAGGCAATGGCTTTGCCGAAGATGTCGTCTATAGACGCACAGACAATTGTCAGTCCTTCGTCGGGCTAGACATTCTCGGCACGACCGCCGAAGCACTCTCGGTCGAAGAATCGGGCACAGCGTCGTCGCCGTCAACACCGTTGAATGCCGTGCCGGAAACGGCAGTCGGCATCAACAACGTCTCGCAATTGCTCGGCCTGAGTGGATACGGCATCGTGAACACCGACAACCTTAATATGCGCAGCGGCGATGGCATTGGGTACACCCGAGTCGGTCGGCTGAATGGTGGCACAGAACTGATCATGCTGGGACGCAACGACAACGAAACGTGGTGGTTCGTGCAAGCGGGTGACCTCCGCGGTTGGGTCAGCGCTGAGCATATTGTGCTGCGCGGCGACCTCTCCGACGTGCCGGTGATTGAACCGCAAGGGCAACTGATTCCACCGCGCTTCTTCCCCTTCCGTGACATTACAATGCGCGTCGGGCCGAACACAAGCGCACTGGGTATCTGCACGATTCAACGCGAACTCGAATACGCGATTGTCGGGCAAAGTCAAGACGGCGATTGGTATCAGATTCTGGCGCGTTGCCCCGGCGACGAAGCCGACCGCGCCGGTTGGGTGCCACAAGCCGCCGGTGTCTTGCGCGACGACAACTTCACCAACATACCAATTACGGATTAAGGCGATACGACTATAATCATAAATTTTAGGGCTTACGCAGTTCAGAAGTCATCAGGCAGCCAGAGATGCTCCGCACGTAGATAGAGCGGTTTCCGGCTGCCACGAAGCTCAAGCATCCTGAAGGGTACTGCATGACATCGAATATCCTCAAATAACCCCTTTAGTGGGTTTGGCATGTTGGTAGCCGGACATTTTAATGTCTGGCGGCATGGTGCAAAATACCCGATTACGTAAGTCCTGTTACATTTACGCTTGCGGCTGCCAATCTTCTTCGAGCAGCGCCTCGCCGATGCGGATGATTTCGCGGGTGGCGATCTCAACATCTTCGCGCCGGGTGCGATGATTGGTAATCGCGCTGCGAATGGCGTAGCGTCCGTTCAAGTGCGTAGACGACGGCAGCGCAACACCCGACTCCTGCAAACGCAGCAGCAGCTCTTCGTTGAACGCATCGAGATAAGCGTCATCTTTGCCCGGCACAACAAAGCGCAGGCTGACGACATTCATCTCGGTCGGCGCCATCAATTCGAGTTGCGGCGCCTCTTCAACCAATTCGGTGAAGTAACGCGCTTGTTCGATATTTTGCTGAATGAGACGCCCCATTTTGGCGACGCCTTCATGCTTGAAAGTCATCCACACCTTGAGCGCTCGAAAACCGCGCGACAATTGCGGGCCATAATCACTCAACCAACGCACATGCCCCGCGAGTCCACGCTCGGCATATTGGAGATAATCCGGGCGCAAGCTGAAGGCGTGGCGATGCGTATACTCATCGCGCACGAGCACACAGCCAACCTCGAACGGCATGTAGCCCCATTTGTGCAAATCAAAAGCCAGCGAATCGGCGCGTTCCATACCCTTCAATGATGGGCGATATTCCGGCGACAGATAAGCCATCGCGCCGAATGCACCATCGATGTGATACCACAATGTGTATTCATCGGCGATGTCCGCCAATTCGTCGAGCGCATCCACCGCGCCGGTGTTGACCGTGCCCGCACATCCGACGAGAATCCCCGGTTGATAACCATTGGCAATGTCATCTTCAAGCGTTTGCCGCAAAGCCGCAACATCGATGCGAAAGGCATCATCAACCGGAATTTTGCGTAAGTTCTTGTTGCCAAGCCCAAGCAGCTCGACAGCTTTCGTCACCGACGAATGCACTTCGCTTGAGGCATAGATCGTCATCGTTTTCTCGGCAACGGCGACACCATCGGTGCGCACATCGTAACCGGCCTGCGCATGACGCGCCACGACCAACGCGATCAGATTCGCCATCGAGCCGCCGCTCGTCAACAAACCGCTCGCGCCTTGCGGAAAACCCATCATCTGTTTGCACCACTCGATGACCTGCAATTCAATCTGCGTCCCAGCGTGGTCGCCGCCGCCCATGTTGGGATTGAACGTCGCCGCGATCATATCGGCCAATACACCGAGCGGCGTGCCGTCACCCATCACCCACCCCCAAAAGCGAGGATGCACATTGCCCATCGGGTAAGGCAGCGCGTATTGGACGAATTCTTGATAGACCGCCTCCGCCGATTGCCCCGCCTCAGGGATGGGCGCGGTAAAATAACGGCGCATGTCGTCGGGCATCGGCTGCCACACGGGGCGTTCGCGGACGGTCTCCATCCAATCGAACATATCATCGAGCATCCGATGGCCGAGTTCGCGCAATGCCCCCCAATCTTCGGGGTCGAGTGTTTCTTCTTTGCGGATAACAGGTTGGGTTGTCATAAGTGCTCCTAAACGTGTATAAGCCTTTGGTAATTACTCAACAGACGAGCATGAGTCGCAAGAATGAAAAGCGACTGAACCGCCAAGAACGCCGAGATTTTCTTTAAAATCCTTTGCGTCCTTTGCGCCTTCGCGGTTTTTCAAATTATTTTTTCGGACGCTGCATGATGGTATCGCGATTATGCCATCAGCCTACGGCACGTATTCTGGCGAGTCAAAGCCCATTGTAGACTGTGTTTGCCTGATATTCGAGTCGTCATCGAAAAAAGCACACATCCAGCGAAATAGCAGCGCAATTTTCATACGGAGCATCGACCGCCTAGATGCCGTCTGTTGGCTACGCTTGGCGAGCATAGCCAGCCGATGCTGCTCTGCCCGCCGCAGCATGTCGTCTTGCATAGCCTTCGCGCCTGCAATATCTGGATACATCTCGCGTCCCCTTCATGATTAAATGTTGGCAACCACTTATATAACCTCGCCCATCGGCTTATGTGAAAAATCAGCGATATTCAAGCCAACAATGCCAGCGAAAAAATGAAAATGTGTTAAGCTATCTACAACAATATATCGTCGAATTGAGGAAAGGGGGACACCAATGGCAGAACAAGACGCATTGCTTGAGCAGGGAGTCGAAGCCTATAAAGCGGGCGACCGCGAACGCGCCAGTGAATTATTCATGCAGGTTATCCGGCAAGACCGCGACAATGCTCGTGCATGGTATTATCTCGCATTGACACAGAAAGACCCGCAGCGTCGCAAAGAAGCGCTTGAGCAAGTGCTCGAAATCGCGCCGGACAACAAACAGGCGAAAGAAGCGCTCGCCAAAGTCAACGCGCATATCGCCAAGACGCAGGCCGCAGCGACATCATCCGCACAGCCAGAACCCGCAGCAAAACGCAAAGCGGCAGCAGGTGCCGGCGCAGGCGGTTTCAAACTACCGCTTGAGATTCCCGGCGCACCCGAACGCATCACCGCCGACGCCATCATCACGCCCGGCAAAGCCTTATTGCGCGACAGCTTCGACATCTTCCGTAACAAAGCGGGCGCGATGGAAAAATCAACAGGCCTCGCGACGTGGTGGCAATTTTGGTTGATTGCGCTGACGGCGAGTGTTGTCGTCGCTGTCATCGCCTTCGTTTCGCAATTATTTCTCGAAATTCGGCTGACGATTTTGTTCGATGATTTTGGGTATGACCCGCGCATCGGCCACGTCATCCTGACGCTGATTTTCTCGATTCCAGCCAGCATGGTCGCTGTCTATGCTGGGAGTTGGCTCTCGCATTGGTGGGCGACACGTCAGGGTGGGCAGGTGCCGCTCGTCAATCACAGCATTCGTGTCGCTATGGCGTGGATGCCCGGCGCCATCGCCAACGCCATTGTCGATGCGCTGATGTTGGTTATTGTCGCTCAGGGGGTCATTGAATTTTTCACCGCGCTCATCACCGACGACGAAAGCAGACTCGGCATTCTCGGAATCGGCGCCGGCGTCTTCTTCTTCATCTTCTTGATTCTGACCATCGCCGTCAGCCTGTATACGCTCAAGCTGATGATTAATGGCATTCGCAGTCTGTATCAGCTTGAAACAATCCACCTATGGATTACGACAGCTTTCATGTTCATCGGTTATTCGATTATTTATAACATCCTGACCGATATTCTGCCGGGCGGCGGATGAGCGACACTCCAGACGAAATTGCCCGCGAATCGAGTCGTATTACACGCCAATATCTTGTAAACTTCTATCATGCAAGTGTGGCAGTTGGATTTCGGGCAATCTCGCCTGTGCCACAACAAAAATACCTGATGAAAATATGAGGGTCAGGTTATGATTATGCGATAAGTTTTTTCAGGAGTTTTTAAGTATGTCAGAACGTGTTACAGGGACGGTGAAGTGGTTCAACCCGGAGAAGGGATATGGCTTCATCAGCCGAGACGAAGGGCCGGATGTTTTCGTCCATTATTCAGCGATTCGTGGCACAGGCTATCGCAGCCTCAACGAAGGTGAAGAAGTGGAATTTGAAATCACAACAGGCGAAAAAGGCGAGCAAGCCAACGATGTGGTTCGGCTTGGCAACTTGTAGAGCATTGCATTACATACACTTCAGAGCAATTTACAAAGCCGCCTCTCTCGTGCAGGGGCGGATTTTTTATTGCGGATTTTATGATTCACCACGTTTCGTAATGGACGACATCGTCGAACGGACGGCGGTTAGGTTCGCCTTTGCGCGTCAGCATATCGTCGGATTCGGGATAACCGAACGCGATCAACATCGTCGCCTCTTTGTCTGCCGGATAAGCGAGTAACTCGCGGGCCACATCGCCCTTGAAGACCCGACCGAGTCCTGAGCCGACGCCGAGTTCTTGCGCGGCAAGCTGCATATTCGCCGCCGCTTGCCCAACATCGAATAAATACATGGCGAAATTGAGCGGCTTGTCAACATCCATCGGCGGCGTGGTGATGACAACCGTCAAGCCGGATTGCGCGACGAATGGATAGTAGCCGCTTGCGGCGAGTTGTCGCAAACGTTCGCGGTCGCGCACAGCGATGAAATCCCACGGCTGTTCGTTGCGCGAACTCTGCGCTACACGCCCGGCTTCGAGGATACGTTCGACGACATCATCGGGCAAAGGCGCGTCACGAAAAGCGCGTATCGCCCGCTTGTTATAAATCGCATCCCATACGTTCATCATGTTCTCCTCATGAAAATAAAACGGATCAACCGCCAAGACGCCAAGATCGAAAAGAAAATACAAGCGACTTCTGTTGTACACCCTTAAATCGCCGCAGGCGATGTGCCCCCTCCCTGTATACGGGGGACTTGCACAGCGACCGTTGCGCCTTTTTCTCCCCCTCATTTTTTTAACTTTTGGGATTCGACAAATTAACAAAGCTCACGCAACTTATTGATAAAACGAAGGGGGGACGGCTCGTCGAACCGTCCCTGCAAAAATCAGATCATTTCTTTGAACAGTGTCGTTATCCGGTGACTTCAATCAAACTGCAACCGGGCGACTCGCTGACGAGGTCTTCGCGCACCCAACCACCGTTCGTCAAGCGCCACCATGTTTGGCCGCCTTCATCGCGACGACCACGCAAGGCGACCCGCGCTTCATTTGCGCCAAGTGCGCCGGTGCTTTCAAAGGTCGTACCGGGTCCACTGCGCAACACCGCGCCACCCTCAAAACCCGTGACGACACATTCCATCGTCGCATCGACATCTGTCGCGCCGGTTGTTCCCGCCTCGAAGTCAAAGAACGGTTGGCAGCCTTGCGACTCGTCCACCAAGTCTTCGCGTACCCAACCGCCGTTCGTCAGCCGCCACCAAATTTGATCGGCTTGATCGACTTCAGCACGCAGAACAACACGGCTTTCACCCGCACCGAGCGCGCCAAACACCTCGAAATCGGTGCTCGCGCCTCCGCGTAGAATGGCGCCATCAAAGGCGGTCACCACACACTCGACCCTATCGTCAACCCCTTCGACACCCGTGGGCACATTGTTGCGCAACACTTCGCAGCCCGGCGATTCGCTGACGAGGTCTTCGCGCACCCACGCCCCCAACGACAACCGCCACCATGTAAAGCCTTCGGCGCCGGTCGCCTGACGAATAGCCACGCGCGACTCGCCCGGAGCCAAGGCCGCCGTGAGGTCAGCATCGGCGCTCGGTCGCGCCCGCAAATTGGCATTTTGAATCGCCGTCACGACACAATTGGTCACATCATCGGCATTCGGGCCAGATTGAGTCGCGTTGTCACCGGCGCGAATCGTCTCGCACGGCGCGGTCTCACTCACGAGGTCTTCGCGCACCCAACCGCCGTTAGACAAACGCCACCAGAAAAAGCCGGTTTCGTCGAACGCACCGCGAATGGCGACGCGGCCTTCTCCTTCGCCCAATGCGCCGAATGTTTCAAAGACTGTCCCGGCGCCACTACGCAACACCGCGCCGCCTTCAAGCGCCGTCACGACACAATCATTAGGATCAGCGCCGGGCGCAGTCGCACCGTTCGACTGCCCAAGCGTAGCGCATCCTTCTGATTCGGCTACGAGGTCAGCACGAACCCACGAACCGGCAGTGATTTGCCACCATAATTGATCGAGATCATCAAAATCGCCCTGCACCACTTCGCGGCTTTCACCCCCTGCCAACGACCCGGCGGTCTCGAAAACGGTACTCGGCCCGGTGCGTAAAACCGCGCCACCTTCGAGCGCCGTCACCGTACAGACCGCATTCTGTGCAAAAACGGGAATGCTAAATAACGAAAATCCAACGGCTGCAAGGATCGCAACAAGTAGAAATCTTGCAAGATGTTTCAACATTCGAGTTTACCTTCCTGTTGTCACTCAATAGTCGAAAAAATAGCGATGTCTGTGACAGACACAACCCTATTCATTAATTGAGGATAAATGAGTATTCACTCGCTTACCATTAAGATATTTACTTTTTTCATATATCCAACCGGACATTGGTCATGCT
>RFIA01000293.1 GCA_003695675.1 Chloroflexota bacterium | reverse complement strand
GGGGCATTGCGTGCAATGCCCTGAAGGGTTTAGCAAGCTAAACCCCAACGATTGTCCCCTATTTTTGCATCAAAGCGCAAATGTCAACAGAGCCTAACCGTCAACAGCGATGTGAGATGATCCCAACGGCCTGTGTCAATTGTAACGAATGTATAGAAAGTTGGCGAATAGGATGACTCGCGCGGGCGCACTCATCCTTTGACCGCGCCGAGCGTCAAACCGCGAATCACGTAACGTTGTACGAACAACGAGAGTATCACCGGCAGCAGCACCGCGATCAACATGCGTGTGCCGACGAAGCCAAAATGAATGCCGCGCACTGTGCCTGTGCTGGCAACCAACAACGTGAACGGTTGGGCATTGCGCGTTGTCATCACGCTCGCAAACAAAAATTCGTTCCACGCGAAGGCAAAGCAAATAATCGCTGCCGCCGCCAATGCCGGCCCTGCTAATGGCAACGCCACACGCCAGAAGACCTGCCAATGATTGGCGCCGTCCACAAGCGCGGCTTCCTCAATCTCACGCGGGAAGTCCGCGAAGAAGTCTCGCATGATGAGCACAGCGAAGGGCAATGTAAATGTCGCGTTGACGATGACCATGCCTTGTATTGTATCGAGCATATTGAGGCGTTGCAGCATCAAAAAGAAGGGGATCAAAGTCGCGACCGGCGGCAAAAAACGCTGTGATAAAAACCACGAGACGAGATTGCGGTTGCCGATACGAAAACGAAAACGTGCCAGTCCGTAACCGGTCACCGTGCCCAGCGTCGTCGCGATCAGCATCGCACCGATTGAAATCATGGCGCTGTTGCGCAATGCTTTGAAGGTTTCGCGCCCGCCGAGACCGAGTTCGGCACGCCAATTGTCGAGTGTCGGTTGAAATTGCACGAACGGTATCCATGTGCCCTGCAAGGCTTCGCGTTGTGTTTTGAAGGAGTTGAGCACCGCCCACAAGAAGGGGAACAAGGCGAACGCGGTGACGAGAATCACAGCCACCCACAAGAGGATGTAACCGAGACGAATTGAATTGCTGGTTTGCTTTGGTCTGATCGTTTGGTTTTGAGAAACACGAGCCGTTGTCATCGTAAATAATCCTCAAATCATTAATCAATTTCAAAACGATGGCGCATACGCCAGAAATAAATCGAGCTGATGATAATCGCCACGACGACGAGCAAATAGGCCAGCGCCGACGCATAGCCCATTCGAAAGCCGCGTTGCGCAGTGCCGTTGAGGAAGGCGTAGTAGGAGTACGTTGTCGTCGCCGAACCAGGACCACCGCCAAGCATCGCGAGGGGAATATCGAGGATTTTGAATGTCTCGACCAAGCGGAGCAAGGCAACAGTCCCCATCGAGGGCAAGATCAACGGCAGTGTGATACGCCAGAACAACATCCACTCAGAAGCGGTGTCGAGCCGCGCGGCTTCATACAATTCGTCGGGGATGCCCTGCATAGCGGCAAGCACGACGATGAAGACAAACGGCGTCCATTGCCATGTGTCGATGATGAGCACGGCGATGCGAGCTGCTGTCGGTTCGATAAACCAGCCAACACGCTCAAAACCGAGCGCAGCGATAATGTTGTTGACCGGGCCATTTTGTTCGTTAAAGAGGGTGATCCCCAAAAATCCAACCGCAATCGGCGCGGCGAACATCGGCATCGTCAAGATCGAACGGAAGACCCGCAAACCGGGAATGTCGTGGTTGAACAACCACGCGATGAATGTGCCGAGTATCAATGTCAAGAGCAGCCCGCCGACAGCGAAAAAGGCGCTTGTGAAGATCGTGTCGGCGACACGAATATCGTTGAGGATGTTGCCGTAATTTTCAAGACCGATGAAGCGTGTCTCGCGGCCAAGTCGTCGATTGGTGAAGCTGAGGCCGAGCGAGAAAATCAATGGGAACAATGTGAATGCGAGAATCCAAACAACGCCGGGCAGCAGAAAAAATAAGCCGGCTCTTGTTTTTCTGTGCATAGAACGCCTCCAACGCGGTTAGGCAATATGTGCGAAAAGGGAGAGGCCATGCACACCTCTCCCTGAATAGTATAACGATTAAATTGTCTTCCGGCGAAAACTTATCCCTCGAACCCAATCGCAGCTTGGTAGACTTCGATTTGTGCTTCGCGTCCGAGATCGTCCGTCACCGCTTCCCATTCTTCAGCCACAAGGTCGAGCGCTTCTTGCGGTGTGAATTGGTCGATCATCGCTTCGGCTAGCCGTTGGTCGAGGATGTCCCAATATTCGGGTGTGCCCGGAATACGCAGGTAAGTTTGGAATGCGGGTTTGTCGAACAAGTTGTCACCATAGGCGGTGATGTATTGCTCGGCATCGTTGGGGTCGAACCCGGCATTCACGAAATCTTCAACGGTGGCCGTGCCTTCTGGCTCGAAGAGATGGAACGATGCGCCCGGATCGACACCCGTCCAACCAAACGCCATATTCCAGAAGCTGATCGGTTCTGTGGCTTGCATGGCGAGCCAATAGTAGGCGAGTTCTTGCGTGAGCGGGTCTGAACGTGACGAGATGACGCCGTGCCACGAACCGCCGACCGTGTTGCCGATACAATTCGGATTTTCGGTATCGGTGACAAATTCACCGAGTTCGAGATCGTACCATGTGTCGGAGCACGGAATCGGCGCGGCGCCCAATTTGCCCTGAATCGTCGAGCGGCTTGGGTCTTGCGCCAATGAGCCGACATCGCCCCACGAGAAGGTCGCGATGGCGTTGCCGCTCAGGAAGTTGTCCCATGCGTCGGCGAGCTGCCAGCCGATTTGAGCTTCTGGCCCGGTGGCGACAAGTTCTTTGAGGAATTCAAGCGCGGCGACGTGACCGGGTGAATTGATGAGCGGCGTCATGTCTACCGGGTTGAACCAATAGACATTGCGCGTTTCGGTGACGCGGCTTGGGTCAGCCGGGTCGAAGGTTTGTGCGAACGAAGCCGACAACGACATGTAGTGGAAGTGGCCTTGATTACGTTGTTGTAAATGTAGGCTGATGCCGTCGTCAGGGTCGCCATCGCCATTCCAATCGCGTCCATTGAAGAAGCTCGTCACAGCGAGCAGTTCCTGCCATGTTCTTGGCGGATTTGGCAGTTCTGTGCCGGTTTCTTCCAAAAAGGCCGCCTGCCATTCCGGATCATCCAAAATATCTTTGCGGAAATACAGCAGTTGGGCGTCACCATCGTTGAGGACACCATAACGTTGGCCTTCCCACGTCATGAGCACATCAAGCGCTGGCGCAATCGCGCTTGGATCCCATTCGGGGAACCCTTCTCGCCCGATGAAATCATCAATCGGGATAATCCAGCCATTGCTGATGTAGTCGCCATAGAACCACGAGCCGACGTATACGATGTCAAATGTGTTTTGGCCGGTCAAGAAATCAGTTGCGGTTGTTGTGAGCAATTGGTCAATCGGCAATTCAACAATCTCCAGCGTCGCGCCTGTGGCTTTCTCAAAAGCGTCGCGCCAGAAGAACAATGGGCCAGAGATGCCGCCACGCGGCCCACCTTGAATGACCGCAGCCGTGATGGTTTGCCCCGCGAAACGGTCGGTCGCATCCGGCAGATTGGCAGCGAGTAGCGCTTCCATCGCTGAATTGGCCTCGAATTCATTGACCGCGCCGGGGAACAGTTCTTCGGCTGTCATCCCAGCGAATATCCCCTCATCTTGAGCGCCAACGCTGACTGCGCCCAGCATGAGAGCCGACAATAAAGCAAAAATCAACACCAAAGAACGAAATTTCATGAACGCACCTCCACAGCCTAAATCTAGTTAAGATGCCTTATGGCATCCATTAGTGTAAACGATTACATAAGTAGATGTCAACAAATTTACAGCCTGTTATGGCAAGTTGTGCGAATATGCCAGTGACATTTGTCACACGTGCATATACGATTGCCCTTTCGGGCACAGCAAATTGGTTATTCAACTTGCGGAGATAGATCATGACACGAGCACGATTGCGCGATTTGGGCATCGTAGTCGGCGACTTGCCGACCGGCAGACACAACGCCATCACAGATGTGGGTGGTGTTCGCGTCGGGCATGTGACGCGCATACACGACACACCGCGCACCGCTCGCACTGGCGTCACCGTGATTGTCCCGCGAGATGAAGCGGCGTGGGCGAATAATTGCGCCGCCGGGTATCATTCGTTCAATGGCAATGGCGAGATGACCGGCATGGCGTGGCTCGACGAGTCGGGGATGTTGGTCTCGACGATTGGCCTCACGAATACCCATCAAGTTGGGTTGGTGCGCGATGTGCTTGTGGCCGATGCAGTCGAAAATGGTTACGAAGGCGGCTGGTTGCTGCCGGTCGTCGCCGAGACGTATGACGGCTGGTTGAACGACATCGACGCTTTTCATCTGACGGCGGACGATGTGCGGGCGGCGCTGGCTGATGCAAGCGGCGGCGCAGTTGCTGAGGGCAATGTCGGCGGCGGCACGGGTATGAATTGTCACGAATTCAAAGGCGGCATCGGCACGGCATCGCGAGTTATCACCATTCAGGATGAAGCCTATACCGTCGGTGTGCTTGTGCAGGCCAATTATGGCAAGCGTGACAGACTGCGTATCCATGGTGTTCCCGTCGGGCAGAAAATCCCGTATGCACACACCCCAGCACCGTGGCCGACACCGCCGCCGCGCAGCTCAATCATCGTCATCGTGGCGACCGATGCGCCGTTGCTGCCGGTACAATGCAAACGACTCGCGCGACGGGCGACGATTGGCCTCGCGCGAGTCGGCGGCGGTGAGCAAAATGGTAGCGGCGATATCTTCCTCGCCTTTGCGACCGGTAACGACTTTCGCGCGGGCGAGGCGGCGTATCGCCTGAAGATGGTGTCGCATCTCCAGATGGACTCACTTTTCACGGCGACTGTCGAAGCGACCGAAGAAGCCATCCTCAACGCGCTGACAGCCGCCGAGACGATGACCGGCTTCATGGGGCGCACGTCTCATGCGCTGCCGTTGGATGCATTGCAACGCATCATGGCATGACAAAGCCCCAACTCGCCACCATAAAACCGCAAAGACATAGATAGCCTCCTTGAGAATAAATGCTATTCAACCCGTCCGCGATTCTTGAAATGATGCTAATAATCTAAAATGCACGAAACCTCAAGAAAACATTTGACATAGAACTGACGTTCGGTTAGAATTAGAACAATCATTCTGCGAGATTAAGGAATTCGATTATGACAGACTTTGATAAACTCTCGGAACGTCAGCGGAACATCTTGCGCTTCATCAGATCCCATATTGATGCGCACGGCTTCCCCCCCTCGATTCGTCAAATCGGCGAAGCGACCGGCATCGATTCGACATCGGTCGTCAATTACAATCTCAATAAACTCGTCAAAGCCGGTTACCTTGCCCGGTCGGAGCGTGTTTCGCGCGGTCTGCGCCTCGTGCGCGATTTGCCGGGCGAAAGCAAGAAACGTGTCCGCGCTCTTAAAGAAGCGTTGCGTGTGCCGGTGCTCGGTCAAATCGTCGCCGGTGAACCGGTGCCGACGCCCGGTGATGTTTTTTCCGGCGAGGACGACGTGCTCGACATCCCGGCGCAAATTCTCGGTAAGGCCGACCCCGACGAGGTATACGCGCTCAAAGTCAAGGGCGACTCGATGGTTGATGCCATGATTCAAGACGGCGACATCGTGATTTTCCGGCATCAAGAAACCGCCAAAAATGGCGACATGGTCGCTGTGTGGCTTGATGAGCGCGGCGAGACAACGCTGAAGCATTTCTACAACGAAGGCAATCGTATTCGTCTGCAACCGGCACACCCGACGATGGAACCGATTTATGTTGACCCGGCGCATTGTCACATTCAAGGCAAGGTCGTCTCGGTCATCCGGCACGTCGGCTAACAAGCGCTCGGCACAGACCAATACAACCGATTCCCCTCACAAGCGCAATTGCGAGGGCGTTGTTGATTCTATGGTGAAAATAAACAATGTTAAACCGTCATAATATAATGATTCGATGAGTATCCCCATGCCCGAATGTGGTCTTGACCGTTTCCTTGTCGTATAATGAGGCTGTTTGTGGGGCAGCGGATTTGGGATGGGGTGCATGTCGGACGACTTGATCGGCAAACAAATTGGCGGTTACGAAATTCTCGACGCGATTGGACGCGGCGGGATGGCGACGGTTTATCGTGCCCGGCAAAGCTCGATGAATCGGTCGGTCGCGCTCAAAGTATTGCCCCGTCAATACATCAACGACGAAACGTACATGCAGCGTTTTGTCCGCGAAGTCGAAATCGTCTCGCAACTTGAGCATCGCAACATCGTCCCCGTTCATGATTACGGCGAATACGACGGTCAGCCTTACATTGTGATGCGCTATATGACCGCCGGGTCGGTAGACGACTTGCTCAAACACGGGCCGCTGCCGCTCGACAAAGTGCTCGACATTGTTGAGCAAATCACCCCCGCACTTGATTATGCCCACAGCAAAAATGTGCTGCATCGCGACCTCAAACCGAGCAATATCTTGCTCGACGACGACGGCGGTGCATACATCACCGACTTTGGCATTGCGCGGATCCTCGACGAGCAACACACGGCGGGTATCACGACACAGGGTGTCGTCGGCACCCCAAGTTATATGAGTCCTGAGCAAGCGCAAGGCCATGACCTCGATGGCCGCAGCGATTTGTATTCGCTCGGCATCATGATATTCGAGATGTTGACAGCGCGGCGGCCATTTGAAAGCGACACCCCCTACAGCATCGCCGTCATGCAGGTGATGACGCCGCCGCCGTCGCCGCGCGTCTTCAATCCCGAAGTTCCGCCACAAGTCGAGAATGTGATCTTCAAAGCGCTTGAGAAAAAGCGCGAAAATCGCTACCCGACCGGCGTCCAACTCAGCCAAGCGATGAAAGAGGCGGTTGCGAACATCGGCAAACTTGAGGTGACACAACCGCATCAACCCTTTGCGTCTCGCACACCGCCGCAGATTGTTTCGCAACCGCGGGTCTCTGTATCGACATCGTCGCGCCAACCGACGCGACCGACTCCACCACCACAATACACATTCTCACCTTACGGCACACAATCAAGTGCGCAGTCTGCCGCCCGCCCGTCAACACGCACCGGCCTACAACCGCCACAAAAACGTCGGTCGAATTTGTGGTTGAGTATCGCGTTCGGCGGTCTCATCGGGTGTGGATTATTGGCGCTGCTTGTGATCGCCATCGTATTTGTCATCGGCACAATAAGCAGCCAAGACTCGCCCGAATCCGAATTGCTTGCCACGCCTGAGGATAACATCGTGGCGACAGATGAGAACGGCAGTCTCGCTACACCCGCGATAACCGACAGCGCCGCGCAAAATGCGCTCGATCTTGCGGACGGCTTCCCGACGATTTTGCCGTCGCCGACGGCGAATGTCGTCGATGATCATGACGTGACGGCGCCGCTTAGCGCTGCATCGGGCGCGGGCAGCCAAAGCGGGGCGCTGCTGTTCTTCGCCGAGCGCGACAACAATTTCGACATCTACCGGCTCGACCTCGCGACGCGCGAAGAAGTCCGTCTGACGTCGCATCCGGCGAGCGACTCGTACCCGATGATGTCCCCCGATGGCACGCAGATGGTTTTTCAATCCAACCGCGATGGCGATTTTGATATTTACATCGCAGACCCCGACGGCGGCAATGTCCGGCCTGTGACGGACAATGATTTTTTTGACCGCCTCGCATCGTGGAGTCCTGACGGCAATTGGATCATCTTCTCGTCGGATATTCGCAACGATGGCACATTCGATTTGTTCCGTGTGCGCCCCGATGGGACGAATCTACAGCGAATTTATAGCGATGCGCACCGCAACAGTCACCCACGATGGAGCAGCGACAATCGTTACATCGTCTTCACCGGCGGCGATGCCGACGATGCGCAAACATGGGATGTCAAGCGCCTTGAAGTCGGCAGCGACCGCGTTGAAAATTTGACCGACAATGATGAGAAAGATTGGTCGCCCGCCTTCAGCCCCGACGGAAAGCAGATTATCTTTTTACAACCCGGTCTCGGCAACGCATCGATTGCCGTGATGGATGTCGATGGGGGTAATCAACGGGTACTGTTCGACGGGCCGGGTTATGAATGGGGGGCGAACTTTAGCCCGGACGGGCGCTTCATCGCCTTTACATCGGACGAAACCGGCCAAGAAGAATTGTATTTGATGGAAGCCGACGGCTCGAATGTGCAGCGCTTGACGAGCAACGGCGGTTCGTATCCAACATGGGTCAATTGATAGCAGCATGTCGAAAACCCGCGCCGGACAAATTGCCGATAGATTGCGCCAAGCCATCATGACCGGCACATTCGTCAGTGGCGACCGCTTGACGGAACTGACGCTCGCGCACAATCTCAACGTCAGCCAAAACACCATACGCGACAGCCTACACATCCTCGAAGCAGAAGGATGGGTGACGAAAATCCCGCGACGAGGTGTCTTCGTGCGTTCATTCACGGCGGATGAAGTCGAAGAATTATGCGCTTTACGCGCCGCCGTTGAATTGCTCATCTTGCAATGGGCACTGCAAAAGTTGACACGCACACACGTCAATCAACTGCGGACGCTCATCCGTAAAGCAGAGCAGCAACTCGCACACGAAGGCGACGCAACACTCACGACATTATTCGACTTTCATCGGCAGCTGGCCACAGTCGCTGAGCGACCGTATACACAGCGCGTGCTCACTCGCCTGCACAATCAAATCTATTTGCTCGAAATTTTGCGGCAGATGCGTACCCCGCTCAATATGCCGATGTTGCACGACCGCGTGCGCCATTACCGAGCGCTGCTCGCATCAATTGAAGCGGGTGAGTCCGACGAGGCGCAG
>RFIA01000292.1 GCA_003695675.1 Chloroflexota bacterium | reverse complement strand
TTTGATTCGTATCACATCCGCATTATCTTCAATGTCAGCACTTGTAGCGCCGAGATGAATGATGCCGCCACCGACAGGACATTGCTCTGCGAAGGCTTTCACTTCCGCCATCAGGTCATGTTGGATTTCTGCCTCGATTTCAAATGAACGAGCGACATCAATATCATCGATATGTTTCGCTAAATCTTCAGCCTGTTCCCTTGAGACGAGACCCACCTCGGCTTGCACACTCGCTAGTGCGCACCAGATTTTTCGCCAAATGCGGCGTTTGTAATGCTCACTCCAGATAGCTCGCATCGCCTCCGAGCCATACCGCCAGCTAAAAGGTGATGCGAACGAATCGTGTGCAGTCATAAAATGTACCGGATAGTGTGCGCTGCTCAAAAAGTAGAGGTGCTGCTAGGAATCAAAACATGTGTGTGTTTTGGGAAATCACAGACCGCTCGCCCGTGCATCTTCTTCTGTCCAGCCACGGTCTTCAAGATGAGCGCGGGCATTTCGCTCAAGGGCGGCATGAAGTATCAAGGCCACCCAACCAACCGCCATGAATCCGACAGCAACCGGAAATGTGAAACGAAAACCATTGCCAAGAACCAAGCTGGCGATGACCAGAGGCAGAATCCCAGAAATCGCACTCGCTGCGATGTCGTGCAGAATGATCGCCAGTGTTCCCGCGTGAATTGCTTCTTCATCGCGTGACCGCCTCGCCACCAAATAGCCGAGCGCGACGGCAAATATGATGCCAATAACGATTGCCAAAAGACGATCACTCATCGTTAAATTTTCCAGTGTGAATATGATCTAAGATTAGAACAGCGTATAGATGAATGGTGTCGCACCACTGGCACTTCCCAAAATGATGAGAATTGCAAAAACCAGCAATGTGAGCATCATTGGGATAAGCCAATATAACTTGCGTCGCCACAGAAAGCCAAATAACTCGCCAAGAATACCCATGCGGGCAAAGAAATCGGTCATCGATTTTGTTCCCTTATCTCAATCGTTTGCTTTTTATAGCTCGTCTTTACGAACAAGAAATGATCCTAACGCGAGTAGATCAATGTCGCTATTATAAAATGTATTCCAAGCATCTCGCGGGCTGGTGACGATAGGTTCACCGCGCAGGTTGAACGAGGTGTTCAATACAACTGGAACGCCTGTTGCTTCGCCAAAACGCTGCACAATGCCATAATAGCGCGGATTTGTTTCTTCATCAATCGCTTGCAGCCGACCGGTGCCTTTATGCGACACAGCCGCAATTTCTGCCTGCTTGTCGCTTTTTATCGGGCTAACCATGAGCATGTAACGAGGCGCTTCATGTTTTTCAATGTCGGGATAATCAAAGTAGTCAGGGGCTTTGTCACGAAGAATCACAGGGGCGAACGGACGAAACGGTTCGCGGAATTTTATTTTTGTGTTGACAATTTCTTTCATTTCTTCGCTGCGAGGATCGGCCAAAATACTGCGATTGCCTAAAGCACGTGGCCCCCACTCGAAGCGTCCCTGAAACAACCCAATCACCTTTGTGTTGGTTAATTCCTCGGCGATGACATCAAGCATTTTATCATCATTGTCGTCAAATGATTCGTAACGAATGCCCCTGCTGTCAAGAAATTCGCGACAGGCCGCATTGCTATACGCTTGCCCCCAATAAGCGTGAGGCATAATCCACTTTCGTGGTTTCCCTAGTACAACATGATAGGCCCACAGCGCCGCACCCAACGCCCCGCCGTCATCGCCTGCTGCTGGTTGGATGTAAATTTCATCGAATGGCGTTTCGTTGAGCAGTCTGTAATTCGCTTTGGTATTCAGTGCGACGCCACCGGCCATCACAAGTTTGTTGAGACCCGTTCGCTGGTGCAGGTAACGCGCCATATTGATGAGCGCTTCTTCCGTCACAACTTGAATGCTGGCCGCGATGTCGGCGAAGCGTTGGTTCTCTTGCATAGCGGTCGCTTCTGCCGACCGTTCTGGATTCGTTTCCCGCGTGAAAAATTCGGCTTCTGGTTGCCTTGCCGGGCCGAAAAGTTCTGTAAATTTTGTGTTGAAACTTTGGCTGGTCGAGTAATGGAAACTGAAGTAATCAAGGTTGAGGTGGTAACTGCCATCTGCCTCGTTTTGGTGGAAGACTCGTCGCACTTTGTCGACATAAATGGGGTTGCCATACGGCGCCATTCCCATGACTTTGTATTCGCCATTGTTGACACGAAATCCAAGATAGGCTGTAAATGTCGAATACAGCAATCCTAGCGAATGTGGAAAACGCTGTTCATAGAACAATTCGATTTTGTTTTCATGCTTATCGTCGTCATCATGCCAATAACTGCTTGCTCGCCCAAGTGTTGTCGTCGTCCACTCGCCAACGCCATCAATTGTCATGACGGCGGCCTCTTTGAACGGGCTGGCGAAAAATGCGCTGGCCGCATGACTTGTATGGTGATCGCAAAACAAGATTTTGTCGCTTTTGATGCCGACTTCGCGTTGCAGGATGCTCTTAATCCACAACTTTTCTTTCAACCACGTTAGCGTTGATTCTCGCCATAAATCTGCTGATTTGGGGAATGTCCCCAACGTGGTCAGTAAGATGCGTTCAAACTTGATGAGCGGTTTTTCATAAAACACGACATAATCAAGTTCATCACCTGTGATATTTGCTTGTCGCAAGCAAAATTCAATCGCGAGATGGGGGAATGTATTATCATGCTTTTTTCGCGAAAAACGTTCTTCCATCGCCGCAGCGACAATCTCACCGTCTCGAATTAAGGCGGCTGCTGAGTCGTGATAAAAACATGAGATGCCTAAAATATACATTGTTCAGCTCTGGCGTCTCGCCGATTCTAAATCACTAGCGACCGGGTCACGTTCTATCCATGAATCGGTTGGTTGTTTGTCGAATGACGCACTTGACCGCCGAGAGAGCAGGCCAAAAGGTACAAGAATTGAAAAATAGAAAATCGTCAGGATAAAACGCCCTTGTATGTCACCGATTGATGCGGTGATGATGTTGAAGCGCTTCCACGCAAGTTGTCGTATTTCTTTGATCATGCGATGGGTAGAACCCAACCTTATTCGAGAATAGTATTTAGCGAAGTTGTTAAAGACGGGCAGATGATAGCATAGTCCATGATTTATTCAAGAGTTGTGTGCCTTGTCGAAATCACGACGTGACGGTTACAATAACCATTGCATATCTAGCTGTTCATCATGAAAGGAGTTCGATCATAGATTGACTTTTGCAGTCTATGATGTTTATTATGCAGGAAGAATTACTGGCCAAGCGAGATAAAAAAGTGCGACCACATCTACAACAATACGCCCCCGTGTGGATTGTGGACGAAAAGGTGTTGATTGAAGAAGATGCCGTGCAATTTACGGTTGTTTTCCAACATAGCGAATATGGATGGGTCAGCCGGCGTTATCGTTATGATGGCTTCAACGATGTCCTGTATTACAAGGGGCAAAAGCTCGTCAGCGAGGAACAAGTTCTTGAATTGCAACTCAATGACCCTTATATCAACGGCGTCACGGTCTCTGATATTCCAAATTCTTACGGGGGCTAAACGCGAGCCTCTCGATTGGGCGATTGTTTGATTGATTGCTGAAAAATGTCGATTAACTTTGCTGCGATTGTCGGCCACGCATACTGCTTGGCCGTTTCTATCGCAGCCTGCCGCATTTGCGCTACTTTTTGTGGATTAGAGATGATATTTACGATACGTTCAGCAAGTGTCATTGGTTCTCGCGTTGGGATGAGAAAACCTGTCTCATCATTGCGTACTAAATAGGCTAGTCCACCAACTTCTGACGCGATAACGGGTGTGCCAGAGGCCATAGCCTCGACTGCGACCATACCAAATGACTCATAATCGGATGGCATGATGACAACCGTTGCAGCCGCGTAATAGTAAGGCAGCAACGCATGATCTTTTGCGCCAATAAATTCAACAATGTCATTCAATTGTAGCTGCTCACGGAGGGCTTTTAATCCGGCAATTTCTTGAGCATCAGATGATCGATTGTCTCCGCCAATTATCAAGCAACGCACATTGTCGAGTATTTGTGGATTGTGGTTCTTGATATGGTGCAACGCCTCTAAAATTGTATCGATGCCCTTGAGCGGCTCTAGCCGCCCGACATATAGCAGTAGATGTGTGTTGTCCTCAATGCCAATTTTTTGTTTCGCTTCCGCAGTTGGAATCGGTTGGAAGATGGTTGTGTCCACGCCTGGAGACAGAATACTGATTTTCCGCCGGTCTGCTCGATACAGCCACAGGAGTTGTGTGTATTCGGCGGGGGTTGCTACGATGATGCGGTCTGCCCATTCGATGACTTGGTTTTCAACCGTGACGCGAATATCTGGCAAAATGGTTGTCGGGTAACCTTTGATGATGCGATTTTTCATCTGCCCCAATGTGTGAAACATCTGCGCGAATGGAATGCCCCAGACCTCTCTTAATTTGTTCGCCACCCAGCCACTGAGCCAATAGTGACTGTAAATATAGTCATACACAATGGTTTTTTTTGTTGTGAAGGCGATCACCCCGGCGGCAAATTCAGAAAGATGCTGATAAATATCTTCTGGAGGCAGCAGAATTGGTGGCCCGGCTGCGATATGAATGACGCGAATATTTTCGCCCAACGAATCATCAACTTCGGGCAAATCCGCGTTATAACGTCGCGTGTAAATATCAACTTTAATGCCCCGTGCGGCCATCTGCTTGGCTATTTCGCGTATGTAGATATTCATGCCACCCATCTTCGGGCCACCCGCCCGTGCCAGTGGACTGGCATGGACACTGAGTAGAATCAATTTTTCGATGGCCATGCGTTCACCCTCGCTAATGTCTCGACAATTTTGCTTCTAGCATATAGATGGGTGTGTCTTGCCCTCCCATACGATATTTATAGGTTTCATCGCCGCGTAAGAAGTCGAGAACAGTACGTTTTTGGTTGATCGCGTGCTCAATCAAATGGGCTAACAAGACAATACCGGGACTTAAATGACCGTACTCATCGGGGAGAATACCCGAATTATAAACCAGAACCTGATTATTATAATCAAAATTGAGATAGGTCGCCGCAGGTTTGTCATCAATTGTCAAAAAAGCAAGTTGTAACCAGCCATTTTCAAACATGAGAGGCGCAATCGCTTCAAAAAAATGTTTGTTTTCAACCTCGTCCAAAAAGGCCGCCTTTTCCGGATGACTCGCTCGCATGAGCAGTAGAAATTGCTCCATCTCGTTCTCTAAGTCGTCTTGATTTTCGACAATGTACCAATCTATTTTTTCGGGGGCGTTTTGCGCTCGTCGAATTTTGCGACGCAATTCGTGACGAGATTTTTTCGGCAAGGCAGCAAGATAATCATCCCACGTCTCAGGCAGGGTGATGATCGGGCACACCTCTTGTTGTTCAACACGGACTTCAAAGCCACGAGTCGTTAGTGTCGCCGGTAATTTTTTATGCGTGACCGAATTTGATGGCAGGTTGCATAGATCGATCATGTCGAATGCGGCTTGGTTGTCGAGCAAAAAATCTGCTAAGCCTTCGAGAACTGGCTCAACCCAATCTCGATGAACAATAATGTCCACATAATCCGTGACATCGACACATCCTACACTTCTCACTATTCGTTTGCCATCCTCGGCGTGTTCGATGAACCATGGGGCGATTGCAATTAATGTGCCCTCATCGTTACGGCAAGTTACTAGCCACAGATTTCCGGTAGAATATGTTTTCCACCATGTCGATTGCCACTCCCACGTACTGAAGATACAATTTGCCGTGCTCTGGTTGAGCAATTGATTCCACTCGGTTTTTAGTTTGTCAAAGATGTTGTCACAATTGTGAGCGATGATTTCCACAACGATTTATCCTTATTGCTGGCTGAGGATTAATCTGCCTCATCAGGGAATAGATTCAAGTTAGAAATATGCTTAAAAATGGAAGTTATTTTTGATGACGAGTCGCAATATTTCAGATGACGATCTATTATAAGT
>RFIA01000291.1 GCA_003695675.1 Chloroflexota bacterium | reverse complement strand
GGGGCATTGCGTGCAATGCCCTGAAGGGTTTAGCAAGCTAAACCCCAACGATTGTCCCCTATTTTTGCATCAAAGCGCAAATGTCAACAGAGCCTAGTATATTTTGTGGGGTGTAACATGCACGACGATAAGGGAAAGATTAATTTAGACTCGGTGATGACCGCGGGGATCGGCAGCTATCCCAAGCCGGATTATTTGTATCCGGGCAGCGGCAGGCAAATATTAGACAGCGTTGGCTTGTCATTTTATCAGGTTGCCAACGAAATTGGAGAAGCCGAATTCCAAAAACGCTTAGACCAAGCGGTTTTGACAGCAATCCAAGAACAAGATCGCGCTGGTATTGAGATTGTCACCGATGGGGAAGAACGACGCGGGCATTATGTCACGCACATTTTGCGCAAACTGGATGGCATTGATTTTGAAAATTGGCGACCGAAGTCGATTCGTGAAGGCAAGTATATTCGTGAACTGCCGGTCGTCGTCGGCGAAGTTCGTTATCGCGAACCGATCCTCGTCGATGAGTATATCTTCACCCAAAAGCACGCACGAGGCATTCCGAAAATTGGTTTACCAGGGCCGATGACTGTTGTCGATACCGTACTGAATGAATATTATGAAAGTGATGATGAACGTTTTGCTTTCGACTATGCAGAGGCGATCCGCCATGAGGTGAAAAATCTGATTGAAGCCGGATGCCGCGTCATTCAATTTGATGACCCCGTATTAATCCGGTATCCGGAGAAGGCCCAAGCGTGGGGGTTTCGCGCATTGGAAGCCTGTATTGCCGGGCACGAAAATGCAGCCACTTATTTCGTGCATGTTTGTCGGGGGTATCCCGATGAGAAACTCGACAATGCGGGGGTCGCATATAAGGCAGACGCCAACAATTACGCCGACTTATTGCGCTGGTTGAGCGCTTCGACCTTTGACGGTGCGTCCATCGAAGCCGCTACCGTGACGGTCAAAGATGGCGAAAAAGTACACGACGAACTGGATTTGGCGGTATTGCCTGCTGTTGGCAACAAGACCGTGCTTTTGGGCGTGGTTGATGTGGGTTCGCACGAAGTTGAGACTATCGATTATTTGGAAGCAAGAATGCGCGAAGCGTTGCAATATCTGCCCAAAGAGCAACTTATTTTCGCGCCGAATTGCGGCTTGGTCGAGTTGACGCCCGAAACGGCCAGAGCAAAGTTAGCCAACATTGTCGAGGCTGCTGCCAAAATCCAATGATAATATTTACGCTGCGATATTTAGGTTATCTTCATGTCAATTGAATCGTTCATCGAACAGATGCCGAAGGTCGAACTCCACGTTCATCTCGAAGGCGCGACCCAACCGAAAACCTTGCTCGAACTCGCGCAACGCCACCACATCGACCTCCCGGCAGATACAGTAGACGGCATCCAAAAGTGGTATACTTTCACGAACTTCGCGCATTTCGTCGAAATTTATCTCAAGATTTCGGAGTGCATCCGCACGCCGGAAGACATTGAGTACATCGCCCGTGAATTTCTCGCCGGGCAAGCGGCACAGAATATCCGCTATACTGAAGTGACGTATACGCCCTATACGCATTGGATGCAGAAGGGTCTCGAATATGACGACCAACTCGACGCGCTCAATCGGGCGCGGGCGTGGGCAGAAGAAGAACTCGGTGTCTCGATGGGCATCATCATGGACATCCCGCGAGAAATTACACCGGAGTTGGGGATGATGACGGCGGATTGGGTCATCGGCAGTTATGGCAACGGTGTGATTGCGTTAGGACTCGGCGGTAACGAAGTCGGCAATCCGCCGGAGAAACACGCCGCCGCATTTGAACGGGCGCTCGCTGCCGGGGTGCCGAGTATACCGCACGCCGGTGAAACCGCAGGCCCGGAGAGCATTTGGGGCGCGTTGAATATATTGGGGGCGCAGCGCATCGGGCACGGCGTCCGTTGCCTCGAAGACCCGACGCTCGTCGATGAATTGCGCGAGCGGCAAATTCCGCTTGAGGTTTGCCCGACGAGCAATGTTTGTCTCGGCGTCGCGCCATCAATCGACGACCATCCGGTGCTGATGATGTTCGAGGAAGATTTGTACGTTACGATAAACTCTGACGATCCGCCGATGTTCAACACGACTTTGACACAAGAATATCTAGCTGTGATGGATGCTGTCGGTCTCATTCCAGATGAAATAGAACGCCTCGTAATCCGCGCTTTGGACGCTTCGCTGCTGCCAAGAGACATCAAGGCGCAGATGAAAAGCGATTTTGAGCGCGAATTTAAGTGTTTGGACGATGAGCATTTGTCTTTCTAACTGACGTTACGCAGTTGGCGCATCAACATGCAGCAAAAACGCGAAAATTGTTGCGAAAAAGTTTACCTTTTTGTCAACACAAGGCGTGCGTTTTGTGGTAGGCTGTGTTGACATTTGCGCTTTGATGCCAAAATAGGGCCAATCGTTGGGGTTTGGCTTGCTAAACCCTTCAGGGCATTGCACGCAACTTGCGCATCAAGTTAAGGGTTCATGCTTTCAAACCTCACCCCCCCGGCCCCCTCTCCGCAGGCGGAGAGGGGGAGCAATGCGCGAAAAAAGTTCCCTCCACAGGGCAGTGTCTCCGCGTAGGGGTGGGGTAGGTGCGAAAAACGAGCGTCTCGAAACAATTGAGGCTTAACTTGATGCGCAAGACACGCCGCGTTGCCCCTACATACATCGATTCTCTGGCCTTTTTGGGCGCTCTTTGGTAGTTTTGGCGGTTCAAGATGATAAAATGGACAGAGCGGGCGCTTGCATTGCTCATGCGTGACGCATACACTCGTAAGGCATCCCTTTTTGTGGCAATAAAACGCGATTTGCCAGTGCCGCAATTGCCGCAATTGCCGCAACAACGTTGCGTGGCGCTTCAATGCTGACATGCTTCTTGCCCGATAGTCGTTCAATAGAGGACAACCCAATGGCGAAGATTCCATTTCTCGAACGTATCCAAGATGAAAAGCCGCTCCTCAGCGATGGTGCCATGGGCACCATGCTGCACGAACACGGCATCAAGATTGATGCCTGCTTCGACGAACTCAATTTGACACAACCGCAAATCGTCGCCGAAGTGCATCGTGAATTCATCGACGCCGGCGCCGAAATGATTGAGACGAACACCTTCGGCGCCAATCGCTATAAACTTGCGAAATACGGCCTTGCCGGGCGCGTGGTGGAAATCAACCGCGCTGCCGTCAATCTCGCTCGGCGCGTGATTGATGCCACGTTTCGCGATGATATTTACATCGCCGGGTCGGTCGGGCCGTTGGGCGTGCGCCTCAAACCGTATGGCCGCGTCAAGCCCGAAGAAGCCCGCGCCGCCTTCAGCGAGCAAATCGGGGCGCTGACGCAAGCCGGTGTCGATGTCGTCTTGCTCGAAACCTTCACCGACCGCCACGAAATTTTAGAAGCGCTCGCCGCCGTGCGCGATGTCGCGCCGGGCACGCCGGTCATCTGCCACACCACTTACTCGCGCGACGACCGCACACTGATGGGCGACCTGCCCGCGAAGGTGGCGCGAGAATTGGCCGACGCCGGTGCCGATGTCATCGGCGTCAATTGTGGCGGCGGCCCGGCACAAATTTCGCGCGTCTTACAATCGATGCGACAGGCCGCGCCGAACATCATCATCTCCGCAATGCCAAACGCCGGTTATCCCGAGTCGATTGACGGGCGCATCATGTACCCGGCGACGGCGGAATATTTCGGCGACTACGCGCTGACGTTCAAAGCCATCGGCGCGAGTATCATCGGCGGCTGCTGTGGCACAACACCGCGTCACATCGCGGCGATGCGTGAAGCCCTTGACGACCCGTCGCGCCCGTTGCCGCAGATTCATATCCCGCATTACCATCACGACGATGCCGAGATTGTCCCCGAACAACCGACCGACTTGTCGCGCAAGTTGGCCGCCGGGGAATTCGTCGTCAGTGTCGAAGTCGCGCCGCCGCGCAGTTTCGCGCCGCAGAAGATGATCGCCGCCGCGCAGTTGTTGCAAGAAGCCGGCGCCGACGTCATCAATGTCGCCGACAGCCCGACCGCCCGGATGCGGATGAGTCCGTGGGCGGTGTGTCACTTTTTGCACGACCACGTTGGTATCGAGACTGTGCTGCACTTCCCGACTCGTGGCCGCAATCTATTGCGTGTACAGGGTGACTTGCTCGCTGCGCACGCGCTCGGTTTGCGCAATTTGTTCGTCGTCATGGGCGACCCGACGCACATCGGCGACTATCCCGAAGCGATGGACAATTACGATGTCTCGCCGTCGGGGTTGATCGGCATCATCAAGCATCAAATGAATACAGGCAGCGACCAAGCCGGGCACTCAATCGGCCAGCCGACGAGCTTCACGGTCGGTTGTGCGCTCAATATGGGCGCGAAAAATATCGACCGCGAGATCACCGTCTTGCGGCGGAAAATCGACGCCGGGGCAGACTTCGCGCTCAGCCAAGCCATCTATGACCCGGCGACTATCGATCATTTCTATGCGTATTATGAGCAAGTCGTCGGCGAACCGTTCACACTGCCGGTGTTGTTGGGCGTCATCCCGTTGTATAGTACCCGCCACGCGCGTTTTCTGCACAACGAGGTGCCGGGCATCCACATCAGCGATGAGATATTCAAACGCATCGAAACCGCCGGGGACGACGCGCCACAAGAAGGTGTCCGCATCGCGCAAGAATTATTGTTCGCCGTGCAAGACAAGGTACAAGGCGCATACATCATCCCGCCATTCGGCCATTACGAACTCGCGGCAGACATCATCGACGCCATCAAAATCAACGCGCGCCAGCCGATGTAAATTAAGGAGCGCCCTCTTATGCGTATCAATGTCGGACTAGCGCAAATATACCCGAAATTGGGCGATGTTTGCGCAAATCTCGACAAACATCTGGCGTTTGTCGAGCAGGCGGCGGAGCAACATGTTGAATTGCTCGTCTTCCCCGAATTGTCGATGAGCGGCTATCAAGTGCAAGACCTCGTGCCAGAAGTCGCCATCCGCACAGAAGAAAGCGACAAGACATTCGCCGCTCTGTTAAAAGCGAGCAAGCAGCTCGACATCGTGGTCGGCTTCGTGCATGAAGATCATCGCAAGCGTTTTTACATCGCCGATGCCTATCTTTCCGGCGGGGAATGCTTGCACATTCATCACAAGCTCTATCTGCCGACGTATGCCATGTTCGACGAAGGGCGATACTTCGCCCGCGGCAACACCGCCCGCGCCTTCGACACGCGCTATGGCCGGGTGGGGATGCTCATCTGCGAAGATTTCTGGCATGTGTCGCCAGCCTATGTCTTGTGGATGGACGGCGCGGACATCATGATTTTCAACAGTTCGAGTCCTGGTCGTGGCCTCGACAGCGAAGACCGCTTGTCTGGCACTCGTTGGGTCGAGTTGGTCAATCAAGCGTATGGCAGCATGTTCACGTCGTACATTTTGCATTGCAACCGTGTTGGTTATGAAGACGGCAAGAACTTCTGGGGCGGGTCGTCGATTGTTGACCCCAACGGCGAATTTTTGCAACACGGCATCTACTTCGACGAGACCTTGATCGCCCAAGAAATTGATCTCAACCAATTGCATCGCACGCGGGCGCGGCTGCCGCTGTTGCGCGACGAGCGTCCCGGTCTCGTCAAACGCGAGTTGGAGCGGGTATTGGCCGAGCGCTTGAGTTATCCCAATGGACGATAAAACCATACTGGTTCGCTCACACGCCGGTATTCGTTTGATTGCGATGATGACGCTCTACAATCGCGGCGATATGACGCGCTTGCACGCCTACATCGACGAGAATTACACGGACGACGCCTTGAACGACCGCAGCAGCGACGCACGTATGGCAGCGTTTGAAACGTTACACAACACCGACGGCAAATTGCGCGTGCGCCAAGTTTTGGCGACCGATAAATATCAGGTCGTCGTCTTGATGGAAGCGTCCAACGGCAACTTTTCCTATCATGACATCAAAGTCGAAGAAGACTATCCCCATCTGATTGTAGAATATACACAACAATCTATGACGTAACGCTGTGTTCTGTTATGCTTGTTTAAGATGCTGTCGTGTCTCATACAACGATCTTAGCGTAAGTTCAAATAGTGAACCGTATTGGAGTTTAAACTGATGAAATTGTTTCGAATATCACCTTTCATATTGGTCATTTTGATTTTGTTTGTGATGACGGGAGCGACACTCGCGCACGACCCGACGTTTGGTGGGGAACACGGCGCGGTGACGCTCGAATTGATTGCTGAGGGGTTCACCTCCCCGGTTGACCTCAAGCCTGTGCCGGACGACAGCGGTCGTTTATTCGTGGTAGATCAAATCGGGCAGATTCGCATCATCACTGCCGATGGCGAATTGCTCGACGAACCGTTCCTCGATATATCCGACCGGATGATTGAACTCGGCTTCGCCCCCATCATGACGGAAAACGGCGAAGAATTTTTCGACGAACGCGGTTTGTTGGGGTTGGCTTTCCATCCCGATTATGCCGAAAACGGTCGCTTCTTCGTTTACTACAGCGCCCCACTGCGTGAAGGCGGCCCGGAAGATTTCGACGGCACGAATGTGCTGGCCGAATTCGCCGTCTCCGATGACCCGAATGTCGCCGACCCCGACTCCGAGATTATCATGATTGAAATTGACGAACCGCAGTTCAATCATAATGGCGGCGCGTTGAACTTCGGCCCGGATGGTTACCTGTATCTGACGCTCGGCGATGGTGGCGCGGCGGACGACAACGCGCCCGGCCACACCGAAGGTCTCGGCAATGCGCAAGACACCTCGAATCTGTTGGGCAGCATCTTGCGGCTTGATGTCGATAGCGGCGACCCGTATGGCATCCCAGAAGACAATCCATTCGTCGGCGACGATGGTGTGCCGGACGAAATTTGGGCGTGGGGCTTCCGCAACCCATGGCGGGCGTCATTTGACGCCGGTGGCAATCACGATTTCTTCGTCGCCGATGTCGGGCAGAATATTTGGGAAGAAGTCAGCATTGTCACGAGTGGCAACTATGGGTGGAACATTCGCGAAGGTTCGCACTGCTTCAGCACTGAAACACCGAGCTTCAATCCGCTTGATTGTGCGACGACCGGCGCCAATGGCGAACCTCTACAGCAACCGATCATCGAATACTCTCACAATGTCGGGTTGGTGGCCGTCGGCGGTTATGTCTATCGTGGCAGCGCCCTGCCGGAGACTGTGCAAGGCCATTACTTCTTCGGCGATTGGAGCACACACTTCAATCGACCGAACGGCAAGTTGCTGCTCGCCAACAATCCCCCCGAAGGCAACGGGGATGTCATGTGGCAGGTGCAGACACTCGAAATCACGAATACTGAGAATCGCAGCTTGAACGAATTTGTTCTCGCCTTCGGGCAAGATGCTGACAACGAGCTTTATGTCTTGACGAGTGAGCGTGTCGCCCCGATTGACAACACCGGCAAAGTTTACAAAATTGTCGGCGTTGAGGATGTCAGCACCGGCTTCAATTAATCTTGGTAGACACGGCAGCACTTTCGGAGGGGATGAGCAGCATCTGTTCATTCCCTCCTTTTTTGTATTATCATTGAGCATAGCGTCAGCGTCACGTAGCGTGCAAAGTTGAATCTTTTGTTTATTCCCTACAGCGCATCACAGCGCATCATTTGAGCCAAAACTTGGTTCGCGCCCCATCTGGAGACATCGCCCGATTTGCGGTACACTTGTCGGCATTCAGTTCAATTCTCAGCATGGAGTAAAGCCGATGACAACGGACGCACGCACATGGTTCTATACCACGCCGGAAGCACGCCCGTATTATATTGAAGAACGAGTCAATCAAACATTGTGGAAGCATCGCCTCGTCAATATCTTCATGAGTTGCACGCAAGCCACCCCGCCGATTCAAATGGCGGGCAAATGGGGCGACGTTGATGTCGCGTTCGAGTGGCAGCCCGGCAAATATTTTACGCTACGCAGCAGCGAAGAAAATCTTGAACTCGTCGGCGTCATCCGACAGATGCTGATGCTGCGCCCGGCGTTGTCGTATTATGACACCGACAACAATTTCGTCGTCGAATGGCACACCGACGGCGGCGCAGAACGTTGGAATCAGGTGCAGGGCAACCCCGCTTTTCAAGGACTCAAACGCTTGCGTAAAAAGTGATTTCGCGCTGCTGGCGAGTTGGCACGATATTGAAAATAGACCGTCAAGTATCAGGCATACAGAGCCTTTCGGCGATTAGTCTTTCTTTTGCTTGACATAAACCATATCGGCGAAGTGTAACATATCCTAACGTCAGTTTTGGATAAGGAAATCGCCTCAGAAAATTGTATGTTATCCGCGAGTTTGAGCCATGATAACCTTTCAAAAGCTAGGCTCTGTTGATAT
>RFIA01000290.1 GCA_003695675.1 Chloroflexota bacterium | reverse complement strand
GGGGCATTGCGTGCAATGCCCTGAAGGGTTTAGCAAGCTAAACCCCAACGATTGTCCCCTATTTTTGCATCAAAGCGCAAATGTCAACAGAGCCTAGTTGCGTGTATTGCAATTGCTGTTTGTACAGAGTGCGTTATACTGTGTGCAGTTTATGTATACATGATAATATCAAAACTTACGCAAAATAAGCTCGAAGAGACGCAATTAAAAATTTGGCTAGGTGTAAGGGGCGCGGTATGCTAGGCCCCTACAATCTACCTACGTTGAATCTTTTTGCTTTTTCTTGACGACCTTTGCGGTTGAATATCGTTTATTTTCAAGGGAGGCACATTCGATCATGGATGCTGCGATCAAATTCGTTCGAGGCAATCCCGTTCTCGCACTCATCATCTTTGCGCCGTTGGCCGTCATCATTGAATTGAGCGGCGGCGATGAGGTGCTCGTTTTTGCATTGGCCGCGCTCGGTTTGATCCCGTTGGCCGACCTCATCGGCGAATCGACAGAAGAACTCGCTGTTTACACCGGGCCGCGTATCGGCGGCTTGCTCAACGCGACACTCGGCAACGCGGCGGAACTCATCATCACCGTATTCGCGATTGAACGCGGTTTGCTCGAACTCGTGCGGGCGTCTATCATCGGTTCGATCCTCGGCAACTTATTGCTCGTGCTCGGTTTGAGTCTGCTGCTTGGCGGTTGGAAGAACGGCATCCAAAAGTTCGACCGCCGCAACGCCGCCATGAATGCCACGCTGCTCATCATGGTGCTCGTCACCTTGATGGTGCCGACGTTGTTCGACATCGGCTTGCAAGAAGACCCCATCGCCGAAGAACGCTTGAGCGAAGGTGTTTCGGTGGTGATGATTGTGCTCTATGGTTTGATGTTGTATTACAGCTTCCGGTCGAGACCTGACGGCGCGACGATAGCACACCATGATACGGCAGCACATCACGAAGCTAGATGGAGCATGGGCACGGCGGGTGCGATACTCGTCGCGGCGACACTCGGCGTCGTCATCATGAGCGAGGTACTTGTCGGCGCTGTCGAAGCTGTGACGGTCGAACTCGGCTTGACGGAATTCTTCATCGGCATCATCATCATTCCACTCGTCGGCAATGTTGCTGAGCATCTCGTCGCCGTGCAAGCCGCCATCAAGAATAGAATGGAATTGAGCCTCGCGGTTTCGCTGGGGTCGAGTTTGCAAATCGCGTTGTTCGTCGCGCCGGTGTTGGTCTTCATCAGCCTGCTGTTCGGCGAAACTTTGTTGCTCGTCTTCAACACATTTGAACTCGTGGCGTTGGCGGCGGCTTCGTTAGTCGCTGCGTTCATCGCGCAAGACGGCGAATCGAATTGGCTAGAAGGCGCGGTCTTGTTGGCCGTCTATATCATCGTCGCGCTCGGATTTTTCTATCTGCCCGGTGGCGAAGAACATCTCGGCGAAGCGGCAGAAGCGCTTGAAATGATTGTCTTCCGCCTGCCGTTCTGATGATGCACTTTCATTGGGGCAAGGTAAGGTGCGCCTTGCCCCGATGCGCGTTGTTGAATGCTCAGACGGGAGACGACTTCACCGTGTCCATCAGCAGCGTCAACAAGGCTTCGTTTTCCGCGAAGGTCTCGGTCGGGGCAGAAACTTCGATCAGGAAACGGTCAGCAAAGCGCACCATGCCGCGCCGTCCATCGTGCTCGAACGGTGTTCCCACAATACCTGCATCGGACAATCCGAAATGCGTTTGGAGGAGGTCTGCAAACGGTGCATCTTCAAGCGGAATCATACGAATGCGCGGCGTATCCGCTATATTCGCCGCATCCTCCGGCGCAATCACAATCTCGCCGTCCGGCAGCGTTCGTTCGACCCATCCACTCGGATAGGCGACCTGCAGTTGAAAATCGAGAAACAGCGTGTGTTGCAGGTCGGGATGCAGGAAGAATTGATAACTGCGGGCATAACGCAGCATGGCGTTGAACATCGCTTGATTGGCCTCGCGCTGCGCTTGCGAAGCGAGGATGGCAAAATCGATACCCGACTCCATATAAAATTCTCGTCCATACGGGTCGAAGCGTACATTGATCCGACTATTGAGCGAACTGAAAGCGTCATAAGACGTCTCGGCATCCGGCGACACACCTATCACCGTACCGAGTGTGCGCATGTTGTGCGGCGCATTTTCATCGCCACGATAAAACACGCGCGTGAACACGAACATCGGCGGGGTTGCTTCACCGTTCAAAAAAGCCGCGATAGTGCCCGCATCGACTGCCTCCGGCGCGAACACCCACAACGGGCCGCCATCAAGCGACAACGTCGACAGCACCCAATCGGGCGGGTGCGCAAGGCTCAGATTCAAATCCGGCAGATAGGTGCGCCCCTCCGGCAAATTGTTGAGCGTCGCTTGATTGAGAATCGTGCGCGTGCTGCACCCCCAATATGCCAGTGGGTCAACAAACTCGCTGACCTCGATGACATTCGTCACATTGACTGCATCATCGACCGGCGCGAACACCGGGTCGAGTGTCATCTGTTCCGGCGACAGTTGTGCCCGCAGCCGCGTGACATACGGGTACTCGCGCATCAATTGTTGAATGAGGGGGTCACTCGCCGCCGGGTCGGTCAAGTTCGCCGACGGCTGCGCGTATTCTGTGATGAAGGCGAGGCCGTTGAATTCGTCTTGAATAGCAGATTGCTGCTGTGCGTATTGACTGTTGACCCCAGAACTGCCGAAGAAAAACGACGCACTGAAATCTCCGATGCCGTTCACCTGATGCGGCCCGCGAAAACGGGTGAAGTCCGGCACGGGATTGGCATAATTCTCGGCCTCGTAACGAGTGTCGGCAAAAATCCACGTCAAAACGGGCATATTCGGTTGGGCCGCGACCGCCGTCAACCGCAACGGGATGCTCGGCTTTTCGGCTTCGTAGGTGATGACGACCGGTTGAATATCGCCGACTTCGGCATTTTGTGTCAACTTCATGGCGACGAAGAAAAATTCTTCTTCGACATATAACGCGACGAGCGGCTCCATCTCTTCGGTGATGCGATAATTGTTGCTGCG
>RFIA01000289.1 GCA_003695675.1 Chloroflexota bacterium | reverse complement strand
GGAATGACACGTTTCTGATCTTTCAAAATCGCTTCGACCATCTCAACAGTCCCCGCAGATGGCGCGTAATAACCACTGTAACCGAGCAAGCCGACGATTTCGCCGCCGCCTTTGCGCGTGCGTTCGATAATTGCCTGCAATTTATCTTCGGCTATCAATTCGCGTACCGGAATACCGGCGACAGATGTGTGACGCGGCAGGGGCACCATTTGGTCGCCGTGCCCGCCGAGTACAATGCCATGCACATCGCGCACACTGACGCCGAGTTCCATCGCGATGAAGGTCTTATAACGCGCGGTGTCCAAGGCGCCAGCTTGCCCGATGACGCGCTTGCTGTCGAAGCCACTCTCGTGCAACGCGACATGGCACATCGCATCAAGCGGATTCGAGACGATGATGAGTATCGCATTCGGCGACCGGCTGACGATTTCTTTCGTCACTGCGCCGACGATATTCTGATTGGTTTTGACGAGTTCGTCACGGCTGGGGAATTGACCGGTTTTAGGGTCTTTCTTGCGCGGCACCCCCGCCGTGATAACAACAACATCCGAATCGCCGGTTTCATCATAACCGGTCGAACCCACGAGGTTAATATCGAAATTCATCACCGGCGCGGCTTCGGCGAGGTCAAGCGCTTTACCGGCGGCGACCCCTTCAACAATATCGACGAGAACAACATCGGCCAATTCTTTGCCTGCAATCCAATGTGCGCACGTCGCACCAACATTCCCCGCGCCGACAATGGTGACTTTTTTGCGTCCCATAATGATTCTTCACTCCTGTATGCGTCATAGAAGCATTAACGCCGCGATTATAACACAAAGCGCGGCGTCCTTTTATCCCGTTCCAGTGTAAAAATGCTTACAATTGCGGCCCGGCTGCCACAACTTCCGGCGCAACATGATCGGCAAATTGGGCAAAATTCTCGATGAACATGACCGCCAGTTGTTGCGCTTTGCGGTCATAAGCGCTTGAGTCCGCCCATGTATCGCGTGGCTTGAGGATAGCCATCGGCACACCCGGCACATACGCCAGCCGGCGTAAGCCGAATACCGCGTCAACTTCATACGGCGCATCGTCCAGCGTGTCATTGAGGATGGCGGAAATAATCGTCCGTGTGTCCTCAAGGGCTATCCGATGCCCCACACCATACGCGCCACCAGTCCACCCGGTGTTCACAAGCCATGTTTTCACATCATGCTGTCGCAACTTCTTATGCAACAAGTCCGCATAAACTGCCGGATGCAGCGGCATAAATGGCGCACCAAAGCACGCGCTGAATGTGGCCTGCGGTTCATCGACGCCGCGTTCCGTCCCAGCGACTTTAGCCGTGTAGCCACTGATGAAGTAGTATAATGCTTGTTCGGGCGTCAAGCGAGAAACGGGCGGCAGCACACCAAACGCATCCGCTGTCAAGAAAATCACATGCTTCGGATGCCCGGCAACGCCGGAAACATCCACATTCTTAAGATTGGTAATGCGATAAGCGGCACGAGTATTTTCTGTCAGCGAGTCATCATCAAGATTGATGCGACGGGTTTCGGGGTCAATGACCACATTTTCGAGCACCGTGCCGAAACGATGAGTCTGCGCGTAAATCTCCGGTTCTCCCGACGCACTCAAGCGAATCACCTTGGCATAACAACCCCCTTCTAAATTGAAAATGCCGTCGTCACCCCAGCCATGTTCATCATCGCCAATAAGAGTACGATTGGGGTCATTGCTCAGCGTTGTTTTCCCCGTACCAGAGAGTCCAAAAAATAAGGCCACATCATCGTTGTTCGCGCCATAATTCGCCGAGCAGTGCATCGTGAGCACACCACTTTTCGGCAACAGATAATTGAGCACACTGAAAATCGATTTCTTGATTTCACCGGCATAAATCGTCCCACCGATGAGAATCAAGCGTTTCGTAAAATTGACGAGAATACATGTCGATGAACGCAAACCATAAACATCGTGAGGCGTGATTTTGAAATGTGGCGCATGAAGAATCGTAAAGCGGGATTCCTGTGCAGGCAGCACATCGTCGTCGCCGGAAATAAACATAATGTCGGCGAACAACTTATGCCATGCTGACGTGGTAACCAAGCGTACCGGCATCCGATAGCGCGCATCAGCCCCAACGAATGTATCCAACACATAAACGTCATGACCGGCAAAATAATCAATCATTTGCCGATGTATCGCATCAAAATGATGGGGAGAAATCGCTTGATTGACTTCTCCCCACCATATTGACGAGTCTACAGTTGTATCGCGGACGATGAACTTATCCTTCGGTGTACGACCGGTGAATGCGCCGGTCGTGACGACAAGTGGCCCGGTGTCGGCAACTAACCCCTCCTTATTGCGGATGATGTGTTCGTACAACACCGAGGTCGGCAAGTTGCGATAGATTTGGCCGACATTCGTCAGCCCAACATCATCCAACAGATTACGTGCTTGCGTCCGGATTGGCACAGCCATGTGATATGTATACCCCTTCCTGAACATCTTTAAGGTATGATTTTGCAGACGCTTTGCTCAAAGCGCCTATTGTGATAAAAATCACATAGAAATCGTACCACATATTGTTCCAAAAGAGCACATATCATCTGAGTCCAATTTCACAAGTGAAATCCATGCAATGATTTAATCACTCAGCACTCACAGCACTCAGCAATCACTGACATGACACAACCAAGCCCGCTGTATTCGCCGCACTCTTTCGCAATGGTTCTCGCGATAGGGGCTTGCGCTTGAGTGTTTATGGCGGCGGCCATAGGGGGGGGCAGCCGCCATAAAATTGACCGGCTGATTGCTAAATACTCGCTGTTGCAGCAGTTGCGGCAGTTGCAGCAGTGCCAATCGTCGCTCTCACTGCAACAACCACGCATCAAGCATCGCTTTCAACGCATCACACAACGCCTCAGTCCTTGCTCACTCAGTCCTGAAAACAGCCTATCACAAAACACGCGCTTTGTGTTTACAAAAAGGAAAGCCATTTCGCAGCATTTTTTAGACCGCTCTAAATTTTGACTGTGCGACTGCGTAATGTGCGTTAATCAAGCAGATGCGGTGTCGCGCCAATCTCGCCAAGTTGCCAATGTTGACCGTCACATGCAATCGTCGTGATCGATGTGTTCGGGATGCGAATATCGTTCAAATCCGGCAGGTTGTGTTCAAGCACTTTGGGCAACAAATGACGCAAGGTGCCGCCGTGCGATACACAGGCGATCTCTTCTGCACCATTCGCCTGTTGGATGATTTCTTGCCATGCTTGATAGGCACGAACCTGCACATCAAGGCGCGACTCGCCGTTTGGGATGACATACGTCGGGTCGCCTGTTAAATAAGCCGCCGATTCTTCGGGGAATTTCTCAATCATGTCATCGTGCGTCAAGCCTTCAAAGATGCCCACATTGATTTCACGCAAGCGTCGTTCAACAATCGGCTCAACACCGACAGCCTGCCCGACAGCGCAAGCCGTGTCCCACGCCCGCGACAAATCGCTGCTGTAAATCGCGCCGATGGGGCGCCCCCGCAAATATGCGCCAAGGGCCTTCACTTGTGCTTTGCCCGTGTCATCAAGCGGAATATCGAGTTGCCCTTGCCAACGGCGTTGCACATTGTACGCGGTTTGTCCGTGCCGGATGAGCAATATGCGTTTGAGTGTCATGCGTTGTGTCCCCAAAATCGTCATTATTCAGCATGATGCCATAAATCGATTAAGTTGAATCTTTTCGTGTTTATTTTGCAAAATGGGTTCATTGCCTTAAACAAAACCGACGTTAAATATGATGAACCGAATGAGCGGCTAGGCGACCCAAGACTTGACGCCGCCTTGCTATAACGGCACAATTCAGATGCGTTCAAAGTCTAGCATAGCAGGAGTATCATACAAGTGGAATCAGAATCAAATCCATCGAGAAATATCATATTGATGTTGGCCTTCGTCAGCGGTATCGGCCTCACGCTGATGATGGTCGCGCTTGGCATCGGCGTCATTGAAGGCAACGCAGCCAATGACAGCCTCATCACCGGGTTATTCGTCGGCGGTTTGCTGGCGTTAATCACCGGTTTGCTGGCGTGGTTCTTTTACGCCCAACCACACAAACATTTTGATGACATCAACGAGCCGCATTATCACGGGCACGACCATCACGACGATGCGGAACACACCGACGAGGCCGCACACGAGTAGCTTGTATGCCGGGTCAATCATTGCCAACGCCTGAGCCACCGGGCGATTCGTTCACTGGCTTCGTGCTTCAGCTTGACGATGTGCAGATATTGGCGTTGGAGCATCTTTCGGGCAGCGCAGTTATCGCGCGAGGCGACTTTATCGTGCGGTACGCGATTCATTACGCTGGGCCTGCGCATCTGTCTATTGTGCCGGGTCTCGTAGTGATGGATTATGGCGAGACGATGACCGGCGACGAAGCATGGCATTTTTTGCTCAAGGGCAGCAATCTATATCCACGCGCCGAAGTCATCGGTTATCGTAGCGATGGTAAGGAAGATATGCCATTCGTCAAACAACTCGACCTCGCGCTGCCGGTCGAAGTCTTTGTTTATGCCGATGACGCCGCCACCACCCCACTCGCCAATCCGACAGCGCTCATCGCCCCGGAAGAGGCCGATGTTGCGCCGCGCATTCGTGAATATCTACCAAGCTTCACCACATTAGCAGAATGGCAGGCAAGCGATGAATGACGACCTCGATTCGATTTTCAATGACGAATGGCCGGACGACCATCGTTCGGGAGTCGTCGCCGTCGTCGGTCGCCCGAATGTCGGCAAGTCCACATTGATTAATGCCATTCTCGGTCAAAAAATCGCGATTGTCACGCCGACCCCACAGACGACGCGGCGGCAGCAACTTGGCATTTACACCGAAGCGCACGGGCAAATTTTATTTGTGGACACGCCCGGCCTGCATAAGCCGCATCACAAACTCGGCGAATACATGGTCGGCGTGGCGGAGGAGTCGCTCAAGGATGCCGATGTGATTTTGTGGGTGCGTGATGTCTCCGAAATGCCGCAGCGCGGCGATGAGTATATCGCCGAAACCATCGACGCGATTCGCGGGCAAACGCCGGTCGTGCTGGCGTTGAATAAACGCGATTTACTCCCCACAGCGCAACACAATGAAATACTCGCGGCACACATCGAACTGATGGCGCACGAGGCCAATTATCTCATTAGCGCGATAAATGGCGACGGCGTGGCAGAATTGACGCAAGACTTGCTGCGACGTTTGCCCGAAGGCCCGCGTTATTATCCGGCCAATCAAGTCAGCGAAGTCAATATGCGTTTCATCGCGGCGGAAGTCGTGCGCGAGAAAATCATCCTCAACACGAGCCAAGAAGTCCCGCATGCCGTCGCTGTTGAAATCGACAGTTTCCGCGAAGAAGAACACATCAATCGCATCAGCGCGATTATCTATGTCGAGCGCGATTCACAAAAAGGCATCATCATCGGCAAGGGTGGCACGATGATTAAGAAAATCGGGACGGAAGCGCGGCAAGAACTCGAATCGATGATGGGCAAGAAAGTCCATCTCGACCTCCGAGTGAAGACACTCAAAAATTGGCGCAGCAATGCAGATTTGATGCGGCGCTTAGGTTACCGCCTGCCGAAGCGAGAAAATTAAACCAATTGCGAGAGGTAAGCACGCCCGGCTTCGACATCTGCTTTGATTTGCGCGACGAGTTCATCAACACCGTTGAAACGCTTTTCTGCGCGTAGACGAGTCTCGAAGCTGATTTCAAGCTGCTGCCCATAAATTTCTGCGTCGAAGTCGAGCAGGTGCGCTTCCACCGTGATGCGCTCGCCATCAAATGTCGGGCGGACGCCGACGTTCGTCATCGCCATATAACGCGCATCGCCGAGACGCGCCCAACAGGCATAAACACCATTCGCCGGGATCACTTGCTCGTCCCATAAAGCGATATTCGCCGTTGGGAAGCCAATCGACCGGCCGCGATGATCGCCGTGAATGACTTCTCCACTGAGCGCATAAGAACGACCAAGCCACTTGCTCGCTTGCTCAACATCGCCATCGAGTAAAGCGGCTCGAATGGCGCTGCTGCTGACTTTGCTGTCATTGTTCTGCACAAGGTCAACCACCTCGACGGTGAAATTTTTCCCCGCTGCCTGCTCGCGCAAAAAATCGACATTGCCCTCGCGCTTGTAACCCATGGCAAAATCTGTGCCGACACACAACACATCGAGATTCAGATGCTTGAGCAACAAATCGACAAAATCTGCCGCACGAATCTGCCGCACGGACTCATCGAATGGATGCGTGACTACATGGTCAACACCGAGTTCATGCAATAATGCCGCTTTTTGCTCGGCACTTGTCAGATAGTACCGGCCTTTTAGGCCACGCAGAACCAAGTCGGGATGTGGGAAGAATGTCAACACGACGGCGAGACGACCCGTGTCGTGCGCCCGCTTGACCAATCGTGTGATGAGGTGCTGATGCCCTTTGTGAACACCATCAAAAACACCAATCGTCACCATTGACGGATGGTCGAGCTGTACTTTCGTCAAATGATAGATATGGGTCATGAATGTCGTCTCAGACGTGCGGAATGTGAATAAATTCGCCGATAACTACGTCAAGAATACCTTAAGCGGGTGCCATTTTCCATGACCGGGTTTGACGATGGCGACGAGACGACCATCCGGCGCATGGGCACGCGCTATCATATCGCTGTCTGTCGGCGCATCCGCCACAATTGCACGCCCATGTTGTATATCATTGACATCCACATCATCGAGTTGGACGGCGGGCATATCGGCTAATGCAACTTCCGGCGCTAGCAAGCATTGTTGCCAATCAGGATGATCGAACAGCGCGTCAAGCTCAAGCGCATCGTCCAACAAAAATGCACCACTTGCGGTGCGCGTCAACGCGGTTAAATGCGCCCCAACATTGAGCGTTTCGCCCACGTCGTGGGCGAGGCTTCGTATATACGTCCCCGCACTGCACGTCACATCAAGCACGACATCGGGCAAATCGCATTGCACAATCTCAAGCGCGTGAATCGTCACCGGGCGCGGTGGACGTTCAACCACTTCACCGGCGCGGGCAAGTTCGTACAATTTACGTCCGCCTCGTTTGACAGCGCTGTACATCGGCGGAACTTGCGCAATATCGCCGCGAAATTGTGCCAGCGCGTGTTCAATGTCGTCCTGAGTGATATGACTCACATCGCGTTCTTGCAACACTTCGCCTTCGGCATCATACGTCGTCGTTGTGACACCAAGCCGCATCGTCGCGCGATATTGCTTTGTGCCGGGCATGACATACTCGCTGAGGCGTGTTGCCGGGCCGAGGCATATCACGAGGACACCGGTCGCCATCGGGTCGAGCGTCCCAGCATGACCGACTTTCTTGATTCGCAAACCGCGTCGGATGCGGGCAACGACATCATGACTCGTCATGCCGCGTGGTTTGTCGATATTTAGAAAACCAAAAGGGCGTGTGATAGTCATCCACAGTATGCTATGTTATTCATCACTATACGAAATTATTGAAGCTGTGCGACAATCATACCGTGTACACAACTTGTGACGCAAGGCACAAGCCAAGCGAATGCAAATTTGTGGATAATCATTGTGCGAATTATACTGCTCGATTGCAATATCAATGATTTTGTCGATAGACTCTGCGCCGACAAAGCATCAAACAATCGGGGTACACGAAACCCCGCAAATCATTTTTTATCGAACAACGAACAACATGGAGACAACATAATATGGACAACGCAAAATTAATTCTGAATGGGCAGGAATATGAATTTCCGGTCATTGTCGGATCCGAAAATGAGGTGGGCATCGACTTTCGCAAATTGAGAGCGACGACAGGTGCAATCAGTTTCGACCCCGGTTATGGCAACACCGGCGCAACCGAAAGCGCCATCACATTCATCAACGGCGAAGAAGGCATCCTGCGTTATCGCGGGTATCCGATTGAACAAGTCGCCGAAAATGCGAGTTTTGTCGAAGTCTGCTATTTGTTGATTTACGGCAAATTGCCATCAAAAGACGAGCTGACAAAATTCGAGAATGACCTCACCCATCACACATTGCTGCACGAAGATATGAAAAAATTCTTCGAGGGCTATCCGGCTAATGCGCATCCGATGGCAATCATGGCGGCGATGGTCATTTCATTGGCGACATATTATCCCAATCTCAACGAGAACGAATCCTCCGCCGAAATGATCAACCTCAATATCATCCGCTTGCTAGCAAAGGTCAAAACATTAGCCGCCTTCGCATACAAGAAATCTATCGGCCAGCCATACATTTACCCACGCAATGACCTCAATTATGTCGAAGACTTTTTGCACATGATGTTCGCTGTCCCAGCAGAAGAATACGTCGTCAACCCCGTCGTGGCGCGTGCTTTGAATCTGCTGCTCATCCTCCACGCCGACCACGAGCAAAATTGCAGCACCTCGACTGTGCGCATGGTCGGCAGCAGCGGCGCGAGTCTGTTCGCGTCAATTGGCGCTGGTGTGACGGCATTGTGGGGGCCGTTGCATGGTGGCGCGAATCAAGCCGTGATTCAAATGCTTGAGCGCATTCGCGACGATGGCAGCGATTACAAAAAATATGTCAATATGGCGAAAGATCGCGAATCCGGTTTCCGGTTGATGGGATTCGGGCATCGAGTCTACAAAAATTTTGACCCGCGTGCGCGTATTCTCAAAGAAGCGGCGGACGAAGTGCTCAACGAACTCGGCATCGACGACCCATTATTGTCAATCGCGAAGAATCTCGAAGAGGTCGCCTTGAGCGACGAGTATTTTATCGCCCGCAAATTGTATCCCAATGTCGATTTCTACAGCGGCATCATCTATCGCGCGATGGGCATCCCGACCAATATGTTCACGGTCATGTTCACGATGGGGCGTTTACCGGGTTGGATTGCGCAATGGAAGGAAATGCACGACGACCCGACGAGTCGCATCAATCGCCCGCGGCAGATATATACGGGTGAGCGGAACAGAGATTTTGTACCACTCGATAAACGTTGATTAAATTGCTAGACATGTGGGAGTATGCTTCACGAAGCTACTCCCGCTAAGCAATCATCAACTCGCCTTCTTGTACCGCTTTCGCCAACAATTTCAACACCCGTTCACGAGCAGCAGCAAGCGGCCCTTCGATTGTCGCGCCGGAAGCCTGCCGATGGCCCCCGCCCCCCAATTCAAAAGCGACGGTTGCCACATCATAACCCGGCTTTGAACGCAAACTAACTTCAATGCTGTTGTCTTCGTGCTCTTTGAAAACAACCGCGACCATCGCTTCATCGGCCGAAATCAACAAGCCAACCAGTCCACCATCGGTTACCTCGTTGAGATGGGCGGCCTTCAAGTCGGCCTGTGTGATGTTGGCGGATGCAATCGCGCCATCGAGTTGAACAGAAGGCAGCGCGTGCTTCCACAACTCAATATAACTATATGGCTTATGCACCAATGCACGCGCCATCACTTCCGTCAGCGACGCGCCCGCTTCGACGAGTGATTGCGCGATACGCAGCGTTTGCGCCGTCACATTACTCGTGCGAAAACCGAGTGTATCGGTAATCAACCCCGTCAAAAGCGGGACGGCAACCGGCTCAGTCATTTCCACTTGCATCGTGTCCAACCAACGATACACCAATTCGGCAGCCGAGACAGCCTGCGAGTCAATCAACCATATATCGCCGAATTGCGTGTTGGTCGGGTGATGGTCGATGTTGATGACCATTTTGCTATGTTTGAGTCCATAAGCGCCGACTTTGCCCATGCGTTCAACATCGCTTGCGTCGAGCGCAATCATCAAATCCCACTTGCCACGTTTGAGCTTGCCGACGACATGCTCAGCACTTGGCAAAAATTGTAAAAATTTCGGCACCCCATCATCGACAGCCGCGACGACTTGCTTGCCCTGCGCGACAAAAAAATTGTACAGCCCCAACATCGACCCAATCGCATCACCGTCGGGGCTGACATGAGTCACCAATAAGATCGACTTGGCAGCACGCGCCGCCGCCGCCGCATCAGTCCAATCCATCATGTTCGTTGTCGAAGTTGTATTCATCATCGAAATCGGTTTCTTCCACATCCTCAGCCGGTGGAATATCAAGGCCTTCAATCAGCGCGTTGATGCGTTCGCCACGCTCAAGCGTAAAGTCCCAATGAAAATGCAAATCGGGCGTAGAACGCATACGAACCCGTTTGCCAAGCTCGCGCCGCAAGAACCCTCTGGCACGTTCCAGCCCCTTTAGCACTTCATCATGACGACTTTCGTCACCCAACGCATTGACATAAACATCCACAAATTCAAATTCGGATGTGAGCTTCACTTCAGTCACGGTCACATTTTTCAGTCGTGGGTCAGCCACATCGCGCAACAACACTTCGCTCAAAATGACCCGAATCTGCTCGGTCAAACGATCTTGTTTGAAAGACACTGCACCCTCCCTTGCACAAAATTACAACGCGAATACGAGACAAAATCCGGCAATAGCATACATTACCGGATTGAGCAAAATACTTGTCGTGCAAGGCAGAATACTACGTCACACGCTCGGAGACGAAAAATTCGATCACATCGCCTTCTTTAATGTCCCGAACATTTTGCAGGCCGATACCGCACTCAAAGCCACTGCGAACCTCGCGAACATCTTCCTCAAAGCGTTTGAGCGAAGAAACTGCGACATCTTCAACAATCACCTCGCCATCGCGGATGAGCCGGGCGCGAGCATTACGCCGGGCTTCACCATCGCGGATATAGCTTCCGGCAATCGTCCCAATACGCGGAATCTTGAATGTCTGCCGCACTTCTGCGCGGCCAATAACCTTCTTCTCATAAACCGGGTCGAGCAAACCATGCAACGCGAGTTCGATGTCTTCTTGCAATTTGTAGATGACCTTATACAAGCGAATATCGACCCCTTGCGAATCGGCGACACGGCGGGCCGCGCTGTCGACATCGACATTAAAGCCGACGATAATCGCATTCGACGCGCTCGCAAGCATGACATCGCTCTCGTTGATGTCCCCAACACCGGCTGAGAGGATGTTGATACCGATGCCATCTTGATTGTTCGCATCAAGTTCCTGAAGAATATCGATGACCGGTTGCAGCGTCCCCTGCACATCGGACTTGACGATGAGCGTCAACTCCTTAGCAGTACCTGCTTCGTATTGAGCGAAGATGTCTTCAAGTGTCAAGCCCGGACGCGACGAAACACTTCGATCTTGAGATTCGCGTCGCCGCTCCTCTGCAAGTTGCCGCGCCTGTCGCTCTTTGGCGACTTTCTCGAAATGGTCGCCGGGCGAAGGCATATCATTCAACCCCAACACAGCGACGGGCGTCGACGGCTCGGCCTCTTTGACGCGCTTCCCATACTCATCAAACATCGCCTTGATGCGCCCATACGTCTCCCCGGCAACAACGATGTCGCCAGTTCTAAGGGTACCGTTGAGCACCAACAGCGTCGCAATCGTCCCACGCGACGGGTCAACCTCCGCCTCGATGACAATCCCAGCAGGATTCGCTTTCGGATTGGCGACAATCTTATTGTCGTCGGCGACGAGCAAAATTGCTTCGAGCAAATCTTCCAAACCTTGGCCTTCAAGCGCAGCGACAGGCACCATCAAAGTATTGCCATCCCATTCGTCCGGTACGAGACCCAGCTCAGCGAGTTGTTGTTTGGCTCTCTCCGGGTTGGCATTGCGCTTATCAACTTTTGTGAGCGCGACGACAATCGGCACATTGGCCGCGCGTGCATGGTCTATCGCTTCGCGTGTCGTCGGCATAACGCCATCGTCCACGGCGACCACAAGCACGGCAATGTCTGCACCTTGGGCACCGCGCGCACGCATCGCTGTAAATGCTTCATGACCGGGCGTATCGAGAAATGTGATATAGCGTCCGTCATGCCGAACGCGATAGGCGCCGATATGCTGGGTGATACCACCGGCTTCGCCTTCGGCAATTTGTGATGACCGGATGGCATCGAGCAATGTGGTCTTTCCATGATCGACATGGCCGAGAATGGTCACAATCGGGGGACGTTCAACAAGATTTGCTTCGTCTTCGGCGTCATACAAACGCCGCCAAGTTTGTGCTTCGGCAGCTTTCTCACGCTCGGCTTCTGCTGCGACAACACTCGCGGACAACGCCTCGAAACCCATTTCTTCGATGACAATTGCCGCCGTTTCAAAATCAATTTGTTGATTAATGGCCGCCATAATCCCATTATTGATGAGCTGTTTCATCACATCAATCGGGCTGGCCTCAATCAATTCAGCCAATTCGCGAACGGTCAAATAATCAGGTACCAGTACAGCCTGTTTGTCTTGTGTCATAGCCACCTCCCAATTCTGCTAGACTAGGCGGCAAGACAGACGCAGGCTGCCAAAAGTCTACATCAGTGCCTCACCACCCAAATTTGATAAAACTTGTAAACCATCATGATGACGGTTGTGCCTTCTCAAGGCGCAAGCGGTCTTCGTCGGTCAATGCTGTTTGCAGCGCTTTGTTCAAAACATTCGTTTTCACCGCACGTTCCCAGCAACTTTTCCGGCCACATAAATAAGCACCACGCCCGGCGAGTTTGCCAGACGAGTCGACAACGATCCCCTCATCTGTACGAACAATACGAATGAGATCGCGCTTTGCTTTCTTCTCGCGACAAACCACACAGGTACGCATCGGCACATGCTTTTGTCGCGCAGCTTGCTTACTACCCATGATGCCCACTCAACCCTCGTCCCATTCGTCCCAATCATCAAAATCTTCAGGACGAAATTTGCCTTTGGGGTGAATATGCCGTTTCTTTTTCTTACCCTTCTTGCTGTTACTCTTCATGAGACGTTCCAGACGGCTGTCATCATCGTCGTCGTCATGATGGGATGAGCGCCCTTTCTTTTTGAGTTTCTTTTTGTCATTGCGACGCTCGCGTTGCGTTTCGCGTAGATTTTCAAGATCGGCTTCGTCAATAACATTCGCCATTTCAATCTTATCCTCTTGCTGCGAGGAATCATCCTGATTTCGACGGTTATCGCTCATCATCCACACTCACGGACAACTATTCGTAATATTCATCCCAATTGTCACGGGCACGATTGCTTTTACGGCGATACCGGGTCACAAGTTCGCCGGTATCCTCGTCGAACAATAATTGACGCGATTTTTTCTTCTTTTTCTTCTTCTTACCCTTCTTGGTAGTAGGCATCTCATCGACATCATCAAATTCTTCGACAAGAATATCGCGGGCAGATTTGCCACGCCGCTTACCCACACGCTGTGGAATCTCTTCTTCAGGTTGCTCGATAACCGCATCGGTTTCTGATTCGGCACTCATCGGCGTCGATTCATCACCAAAAGCATCCGGCAACTCAGCCTGTTCGCCAATCGTTTCTTCCGCAATCTCGGCAGTTGCTTCGGGCATCACCTGTGCTTGTTCTTCGCCTTCTGCAACCATCTCCCCTTGCGCAACGTCCACAGCGACGGCTTCGTCAGCATTTTCGCCTTCCGCTTCGGCAACATCATCGGATAATGTCGCGACAAGCGCTTCAAGTTCTTCGGGGATGATGAGCCTGTCCAGCAATGCCGTCAGACGCCAATACTCCTCCTCCGGGAAATCACCAAGCCGCTTTTTCAAGGCCTCTTCGTCAAGCAAGTAACGCCACAAAATCTCGCCGAAGTTCTCGAAAGATTGCAACGCCTCCATCGCCTGTTCCGAAAATTCAGCCACACGAGCATCAACCGGCAAAGCGAAAACGCCTTCGGGCAACGTCGCTTTGACAGCGTTAATCTCGCCAAGCCGGGCTTCCCGTTCGGCAGTGCGGGCGGCCTGATAGCGTGCTTCAACCAAAGCAGCGAAGCGCCCCAATGTCGTGTACTCTTCTGGCATCACGGTGAGTTCTGCCGCTTTCTTTTGGAGGATCAGGCCGACTTCTTCAATGATGTCGGCGTGCGATGTTTGCAGGTCGGCCAAAATCGGCGAGTCGAGATTTTCAATCGCCTCGGCAGCAACCTCGCTGACACTCTTGATGTCAATACGCCAGCCGGTCAATTTTGCAGCCAGCCGTGCATTTTGCCCCTCGCGACCAATCGCAAGGGACAATTGGTCATCCGGCACGACGACAACAGCCGTGCGGTTGCCGTCGAGGTCTTCGTCGAGAAAGACCCCACTCACCCGCGCCGGGCTAAGCGCCTTCGCGATGAACACCTCGTGGTCAGGATTCCACTCAATGACATCGATTTTTTCTTCGTGCAATTCTTTGACAATATTCTGAATACGCATCCCGCGCATCCCGACACACGCGCCAACCGGGTCGATGCCTTCTTGCAACGCGGCGACCGCCACTTTCGAGCGATACCCCGCCTCACGCGCGATGCTCTTAATCTCGACCTGACCGTTGAAGATTTCGGGCACTTCGTATTCCAGCAGACGACGCAGCATATTCCGATGCGCACGGCTGACAACAATTTGTGGGCCGCGATTGCTCCGCTTAACTTCAAGAACATAGGTGCGCAGTTTCTCGTGTGGGCGATAACGCTCGCCGGGAATCTGCTGCGCACGCGGCATAATCGCCTCCGCACGTCCAAGACTGAGCGTCACCATGTGCGAGTTGACACTCTGCACCGTCCCGGTAATCAAATCGCCTTCGCGCTCGACATACTCATCATAAAGCGAATTACGCTCAGCCTCGCGAATTTTTTGCAAAATCACCTGTTTAGCGGTTTGCGCGGCAATCCGCCCAAAATTTTTCGTCGAACCTTCAACCTGCACCATGACGGTTTCGCCGAGTTGGGCTTCAGGATGATAGAAACGCGCCTTTTCGAGCGCAACTTCTGTATTCGGATTCTCGACCTCTTCGACGACTTCTTTTTCAACATAAATGCGCGGGCGCCCGGTATCCGGGTCTAAAACCGCTTCGACACGCTGCGCGGCACTCGCATTCGAGTCGCGACGATAGGCGGAAACCAACGCTGTCTTCAAGGCTTCGAGCACCACATCGCGCGGCAATGCACGCGATTCAGTGATCTCATTGAAGGCGACTTCAAACTCGCTTCTCATTAGTTTAGCTTTCAACTCCGATTCAATTTTGCAGTTATGGGTGAGGGGCTTCTCAAGAACGACGAGACCGCAAAGGTTATGAATCAACCCCTTAAATCCGCCATAATACGACGAAAAGTGGGGGTTGCCCACTTTTGCGCCGTTCAAAGTGTACCATATTTGATTGAAACCTGACAAGTCTGATATTCATTCTAATGATGTCGCTCAGTCATCTTGGGCAGCGTCGTTGCCCGGCCAACTCAAACCGGAATTCCCTTCATCGGCCACATCAGCATCATCCGATTGCGACGCATCATCAGGGGGATTTGCCAATTCCGCATCAGGCTGTTGCTCGTCATCCGGCTCGCTCTGGCTCACATTGGAAGCATCATCCGACGCTGCGTCGGCTTCATCAACTGCATCGTCAGCCACGGCAGCATCCGATTGTTCATCGGGCGCATCAAACGATTGTTGCGGCGCTGGGAATGGGTCAAAACGCAACACTCGACCCGACCCGGCATCCGACACATAGACTTGCCCGGCATCATCAACGGTAATACCGCCGATGATATTGAATTGTGTCGCGCCGGGATTTTCGCGATTGAGTTCACCGAACGACCCGATGCACTCACCGGCAGTATTATAAACCAACACACGGGCTGCATCCGGGTCGGTCACATAGAGCAAATCACGAGCCGGGTCTATCGCTAAATATGGCCGGTTACCCTGTTCGTCGAACCACGCACGTACCGGAAATGTTTCGAGGAATTGACCGTCGAGATCAAAAACTGAAACGCGGCGATTCCATGTGTCGGCAACAAATAAGCGCCCATCCGGATGAATGGCGAGACCGGCAGGTTCATTAAGCTCGCCGGGATTGCTGCCGCCGGACGCTATATCGTAAAGAAAGGCGCCAGTCGTATCATAGACACGAACACGTTTGTTCCCCGTGTCGGAAACAAAGACACGCCCACTGTCATCAACAACAACATCGCGCGGCCCCCAAAATCCGTAGATCGGCTCGCGTTCGGCCTCAAAGCCATATTGTCCCGGCTCGCCCCATGCGGTAATGAACTCGCCGTCCGGCGAGAATACTTGAACGCGATAATTCCATGTATCGGCGACATAAACATTGCCATCCGGCCCGACAGCAACGCCATTCGGTCGGGTAAATATCGGATTGAGTTCATCGGGAACACCGGGCAACAGATGCGACACAAACACGCCGTTGTTGTCGAACAGCGAGAGGCGGTTGTTGAATTCTTCGGCGACGAGAATATTGCCATTGTCCAACAAGGCGAGATCAAGGGGGCGATTGAAAAATCCAGAACCCGTGCCCGGAGCGCCAAAAACGAGATTCGCGCTCAATGGTTGCCAATTGGCGACACAAGCGCTGACCTCTGTCACGTCGGGTTGTTCGGCAAGGACAGTGCCATCGCCCACACCAAGCGACCAAATTTGTGCGGCAATATCTTTGCGGACATAAAAGTGCATCCGGTCGGAGACAGGCCATTGAGTGATGTCGAAATTGCGCCCGACAGCTTGCCCATACGCATCGTAATCCCGCGCCCACCAGATGTCGAACAACCCGCGGCGGAAGCGTGCGCCTTCTGCATCAAGCGCCAAAGCGTCATTGATGCGTTGCGGTGTCAAGCCGAAGTAGTCTTGCATGGGCCACCACAAACGAATATGTTCAAAGTGAAAGTAGCGGTCTTCGAGGATCGGCTCAACACGCGAACGATTGCCTTCGCCGACGACAACAGCGACCTTGCCATCCAAATTCTGTATCGTCGGATTGCCGCCGACAAAAGTCGCATTCGTGAAATTGCGGAAATACCAACTATACGGCCACGAAGACTCGTTATCATAAGCGAACGACAATTCAAGCCCATCGGTCGTGCGTAAGCTGAGTTCCTCGATTTCGTTGAGCACGGTCTTGATAGCCGGCGCCGCATGAGCATAAACGAGATATTCGGTCGCGAGGTCAGGATTGATGAAGGCCGCCATCCATGCTGAGCGAAAAGTGAGGAAAGCGAGAAAGACGAACACCGAGACAGCCGTCATGTGGCGCAAGTGTCGCCAACCGGTTTGTTGCACAATCTGATAGAGGCCGAAGAGAATCAAACCTGTGATGAGCACCGCCGCAAAAAAGCCCCCCGTGTTCGCGAGGTCTTCTTGCCGCAAGCCGAATATGCCGGGTTGCAAGAATATCGGCGAAGTCACCCGAAAGATCGCGATGAACAACAACGGCAACAGCAATAAATACAACCAGCCGCGCTGCATGAATAGACGAAAATCGATGCGTTCAATCACGCGCCCGAAATACCAACCGCTCATGATAATCAACGGCAACGTCATGTGAATGCCGAGCCATGGCATCTTCTCACCGGCGAGCGTGTAAGCAATCAGATTCAGAATCGCCCACCACGCGACAAACAACATGAAGGGCACGCGGTCGAGATAATCCCCCGCCCAACGCCTGCGCACCATCGGCATGACAACATCGCCATCACGCACCGCATCTTCGCCGACAATCCGCTCAACAGTCGGCACTTCATCCGGTTCGTCATCAACCGCATCGATGACATCAAGGTATGCCTCAGCCGCATCTGCTTCAACCGAAACGCTCTCGTCGATGGTGACGGGTTTCGTTTCGCCAAGTGCTTCGAGCCGCTTTTGGCGGAATTTCCAGAAGATGCTGAAGCCACTAATCATCGCCAACGCACTGCCGATAACCGGTAAAAATTCATAGAACGGCATAATCACGAGCAAATAATAATATTGCGGCTGACTCCCACGTCGGACACCTTGCTGCTCTATCCAGTAACCGAGACTGCCGACTAACCCACTCGCCACACCTTCGCCATTGGTAAACATCGTCGTGAAGAAGAAGGCAAACAACGCATAGAAAATGGCCGCCGAAATTGCAAAACGTTTCCAATTCCACAACACACCAAACGTGATAGAAATCATGAACAATGGGACGACAGCCATGAGTGACCGGGCGATGCCATCGGTCTGTATCGCATTGGCGAGAAAATCAATGGCCTCAGGCAGATGGCCTTGAGAAATGGCTTCTCGTGCCAATCGCAAACTGCCTGAACTGTAATCGGTCGGTTGGGCGCCGGTCGCGGCCACAATAAATGGTGCCAGCCACGGCAAAATCAGCACCCCCATCAAGATTAAAATATCGAATTCAGGGAAAGGCCTGAGGTGCCGCCACCATCCGCGATTGTAAGTCACGACGGCGGCGCCAATCACAAGCGCAGCCGCCACCCACGTCAGACTGAGGGGGAGCGTATCATAAGATATGCCAGTTTGTTCGACCGCTTCGCCGGGCACAGCCGGCGCCGCCGTCTCGTTGGGGTCAGAAATTGAGCGAGACCGTTCCTCGACAACAATCAAGCCGACGGCGACAATCGCCGCCACGAGGAAGATAACCACGACGTCTGACCAACGAAAACGCGCCGCTGCCCTACGAAACGCATAAAAAGCGCTGCCGAGCACAACTAGCGCCAAGAAAATAATGATGAGCAACGTCCACAGAACAAATGATTGGACTTCAAGCGCATTGAAGCCAGCTTCGCTGAGCGCCACTCGAAAACCGGAGAACGGCACAATCGACAAGACAACATACATGGCAAGCGCCGCCAGCCCGCCCACCAATATTGAAACCGCGCTAAAGTAAAAGATGGTCTTGCCCGGCGATTGAGTATAATGCTGCACAACACGCACGACCCAATACAACGTTAAGAAGCTGCCGAAGATGGCGATGTAAATAAAAGCCGTCTCTTTTGAACCGAGATTGCCCAACATCGCTGCGGCAAAAATGTACAACCAATGCGCCCGTCTTCGCTGCGCGTCCGGCCCGTTGAGATACATGAATATCGAATAAATCATCACAAGGCTGAAGAATATCGCCGGGGTATCGTGCCGGATGTATCGATTGTAATAGAGCGTCAGTGGCGAGATGAGCAGCATAATCGACACGAGTAACGCACCGATGCGCCCTATCCAACGCTGCATGAGGAACGGGAACATCACCATGCCGACACCGAAGATAGCCGGGTAGAGACGTGCGGTGAAGTCGTTGTCACCGAACAACCAGAAGAAAAAGGCGGTTGCGTGGAACAATATCGGCCCGTGCATCAACGGCGTATGCCTGAAGTTGCCGTCGCGATATAAGTCAAACGAGAATTTCGTATGCAAACTCTCGTCATGACTCATGACGCGCACGCCGAGTTCAAAAAAGCGTGTGAAGATCGCCAGCGCTAAAATCGTGAACATGGCAAGCGTATACCAGTCCAGCGTATACGCCCGCGCCAATATCCGATTGAGCGGATTAATTTCAGTTTCAAAATCAGATGAAACTCGCACCTGACTAGCCATAAGACCTCAACTTTGTGTTATGCAATATCGTAAAAACCACAAAGACGCGAAGAACGCGAAGAAAATAATTTAGGCGTTGCGCACTTGAACCGTAAGGCGCTTTGTACCATACCGCTAGGCATTAAAATGCTGAGCATTTCCGACAGATCAATCATATTTCAAGGCGTCTGCGTGGCGCTAGGAACAGGAACAGCGTCGGGCAACCCACGCCGAACGATGATGCTTTCAACAGTTTCGTTGATATTCAATGCAACATCAGTCGCCGCTTCGGTTCGCAGCGGCATTTGCGTCGCCGCTTCGATGACCGGCACAGGCTGTTGTACGAGAACAGACGATGTGCCACGCCCTAACCACATCAACGGCAACATGAGAGCCAACATCAACACAATCGCGACCAGACCGTGCCGTACTGAATAACGCGCCGGTTGTGACTTCGGCTTGAAGACCTCGTGCTCGACAGAAGCCCATATCGTCGCAAAATCTGGCACATGCCCGCGCCCAACAAACAGCATTTCGCTGCCAAGCTGCTGGGCGATTTGTTTTTCAGTCCGATAAATCCGATCACAATCTGCGCAGGACGTCAGATGTTGTGCGACTTTGCGACGCTGCAAAGGCGACAATTCATCATGCACATAATGTGACAGTTGCGATTGACATTGATAGCACGATATTCGCGAATGCTTCGTCATGACGACCAACTCAACAATTCTTCTAGCAAAGCATGACCTTCAGGTTGCAACACTTTACGCAACCCTTCGTGCCCCAACCGCACGCGACTCTCCGCCGTTTTTTGTGGGCAACCCATGACCTCAGCGATTTCGCGATAGGTGAGGCCGTGCCCATAACGCAACACAATCGCCTCGCGAATATTCGGCGACAGCGCCGATAACGCAACTTCGAGGTGATTCTGGGCTTCGTGCCGGGCGACAGCCGCTTCGGGGCTATCGGCTTCTGGCGCAAAAATGCTTGAACGCACGACATCGGTCAATGCCGACAGCACCGGTCGCTTACGCCGATACATATTGCGACAACGACTGATGGTGATTGTGTACAACCAAGTCTTGAACGAGGCACGATTCGCATCATAACGCTTGAGATTTTTGAAAGCGTAGACGAACGATTCTTGCATCACGTCTTCGGCATCTTGTGGGTTGAGCAACAGACCGTAACACAGGCGATAGATGCCCGGCGCGAACAAATCGTACAATTGCGAATAGGCCGTTTGCTCGCCGTGCAAACATCGCGCAACAAGCGCTTCGACATGTTGATTGTCTATTTGTCCGGTCATGTGTTTATCCATAACATACACAATCAATTTTACACATCAGCGTGTCACATTCCTCACCCAGCGGCTTCAACTGCATCTTGCGATTCCGCATCCGGGTCGGATTCGGACGCATCTTTTTGGGTGACTGAGGCCGGATTGATGAACGGCGCACCGTCATAAATATCCTGCCGCAACCACAATATCATCGTCTCCGTCGGTTGACTCGGCACACGTGAATCGCGTTGCAGCACCCACGTCAATATATCTTTCGGCGCCATTGTTGACGCATTCCATTGCCGATTGATGACGAAGTCTTGACCGACATAACTCCCGCCGAGTTCGGGCGCGATGCCCTCCGGCGCAGCGAGTAGGACAATCTCTTGCTGAAAGGCATCCGCAATATCATCGATGAATGTCGCATTGACAAAATCGCGCATCAACCAAGCAACGACTCCATCATCGGGTGCGTATACCTGTATCGGAATGCGTGGGAAACCGACGGACTCGCGATCAGCAAGTTCGAGCAATGTCTCGCGCAAGAATATCGTCTCGCGCCCCGTGGCGTCGGTATGCCACACTTCTCGTGCATCATCGGAATGTGGAACGGCAGCGACCCATCCACGACTAACGCCGACGATAGCACCAAAAATCAATAGCCCTAGTGCGCCGCCTTGCAAAGTCGTCGTATTCCCCCAGAGACCCCCGGCCATAAAAAAGCCGACAATGAGGAACAAAACCGCCGCCAACATCCACAACAAACTGACGGGCACTTCATCCATCAGGATTTGGAATGTCACCTCCGGCACACGCAGCATAAAACGCCCGACAACCTGCAAATGCAGCAACAAGATCGCCAGCAAGATGACCGTCACCAGCGCAAGAACGGGGCGAGTCCACCAGGGAATCTCCCAGTAGGCACGCCGGTCGTCGATGAATAATTCGCTCAACCAATTCGATGAAAGCGCATATAATGGCAAAATCAACCACACAGCATGATCGGGTTGTGCGCCACGATACAACGACGCAGCCGTCGCAAGAAGCAACCACCCAGCCAAAAAATTCTCGATAAATGACTGTGTGCGCCGACGATACATCAACCACAAAGCGACGAAACCGAATATCCAGAAAACCGGCTCATAAAACAAGGCCGTCGCCAGCGAAAGCAGCGGCGGCGTCGAGTCCGTCGCTGGATTGAAAATGCCGCTCGCGCCAACCGACAGCAACTCGCCGACAGCGCTCAACCCAGACTGATGCAGCAAAAATATCGTGCTCACCAGCAAGACGGTCAAGCCTGTCAAGGTGATGGCGAATTGCCACGGCACCGCGCGAATCCGCTCGCGAACACGGTTCGCGATTTCGCCGTCATCATCGTCGGGTCGTGGCGTGATGTTGTACGCGATAAGCAACGCCCCGACAAGAGTCAGCAGCATGACGAAACCGAAGGGATCGGTCAGCAAGACGAGTGAAACAGCCAGAATGACTGTTATGATGGCATCATTGCTGCGTCCACGTTCCCAGTAACGCCACAGCATCCACAACATCAGAACAGCGACCAACACAGCCCAGACCATCGAACTGCTGTAACGCGAAGCTGCCAAGAATACCGGCGATAGTGTCAACAATGCGCTGAGCAAGAGCGCCCGTGCCCGACCGAGCAACTCGCGGAACAAAAGCGGCGTCAAGACCAGCGCACTACCGACAAGCGCCGTCAACAAACGAGCTGCGAGTTCTGTGCCGCCCAGCAAACTGAATGTGATACTTTGCGCCAAGAAAATAATCGGACTTTGCGGGATGATGGTCGAACCAGGCGCGTCAGGTTCAACGGTGCGCCACGCGGCCAAGGCCTCACGCGCTTCGGCAGGCGTCATCGGAATATCATTCAAGTCGGCAAAGCGCAACACCAATGCCAACACAATCAGCGCGATATATAACAACAACTCAAGCGTGATGACGACCTGTTGTGGTCGCGAGTCTTCGCTTGTCGTCGTGGTGTCCAGCGCAACAGTTTGCATCATCCCCCAATATTCCTCAACTATCTCGCTTGTGCAACATGCTGCACACCGACCCGATAAAAGACGCTGCCGCCTTGTTGACACACCGGCTCAAGTCGTTCTTGAAATTTGATTTCCCCGGCAGGGCCATACGACGAACGCTCGCTGCTGCCGTAGAATATATAATCGATGCCATAACGGTCGATGACCTCTTGAGCGCGTTCCCACGGCACGTCGGCATAGAGCAAGGCAATATCTTGTGCCCGCGACCCAGCAACTTCGTTGTATGTCGAGCCGCGCCATTGCCGCTCATGATTCTCCCAGCCGAGCACAATCGGCACGCCGCTCAACCCGGCGACACGCCCGAATTGCGACCGATACGCCGGGCCAATCGCTTCGGCGACGACGACATCATCATCCGTCACGAAATCGCGGAAGCATGTAATCGACAGAAAATCGTCGGATTGTACGAGTGTCGGGCCGCCATCTAGGGTGAGAGCGCGCGGATTGTCGGACGCGAGAAAACCGCTCTCCAAAAAGATGCGATTGTACACACCCAACACCGGATACAACAACCCGGCAGTCACAATCAATGCCGTCCCGCCAGCGAATACAAGGCGCACAGATGGTGATGGCAATTGTAGATGATTGTCACGCATAATGGAGTAGACCGCATAAGCACTCGCCACCGAAAACATCAACCACGCTTGATAATAAAATTTGAAGACAGTGTTGATGCGTACTGCAAAGTTGTCGCGCAAAAATAAAAATTCCGGGAACAACGTCAATAGCATCGCCACCGCCGCAACAGCTAATGCAAATCCCGTCGCCGGTGGATACGACACGACGCGACGTTGCTCATCATCAACATCGGCGAGTCCTACAATTGATAAGTGACGCGGGAACAATCGCGCCACAACCAAAGCGATTCCACTCAACAACACGAGCGTTGTGATGCTGTACGTCACACGGCGTTCTAACAACTGCGGGAGGACAACGCCCCACCCGCCATTTTGGTCGACAAAGCGTAAGACAATGCCGCGCAGTTCCGGCACAAGCGAACCGAGCAATGTCAAGAAAAGCATCGCACCGACCAACACCAACAGAACACTCAACGCAACCAGCAGACCGAGTCGCAAATTCAAACGTCCGGTCAAGCGCCCGCGCCATGTTTCAACAGCAAGATATGCGCCGAGCAACAAGATGAACGGCCCAAACATGATGAAAAATTGCCGGAACAAGGTCGGGTGCAACAAATTCGGCAGCACACCCGAGGCTTGTGAGCGAAAGCTGACGAGCCACGGCAGATAAAACAGCAGCGTCAAAAAGAGCAGCGTCAGCGCAAGACGACCAATCGCCCATACATCGTCAATGCGTAGTCGCCCCGTGCCGTTGCGAATCAAGCGGCGTACCCCTTCAACAGCGAGTAAGACGACCGTGTATATTGGCCCGTCCCACGCATTGAGAAATGCCAATCCGCCGAGGCACAAGCCATAGAAAACAATCTCGCCGCCATTTGGCGCACGCCCGACGAGCAGCACATTCAATGCCAAACCTAACGCCAACATCGCAAACGGCAATGCCAATACATGCGGATGATTGTCCGCCAACAAGAAGCTGAACTGTGGGAATTCGTCAATCGGCTGCACGCCGATTTCTGTGCCGTCGAGATTGCGGTCGGTCAACACACGACTCGCCCGGAACCACCACCAAAATGCAGCCCCCGCATCGTCCACACTCAGCAGATTGACCGGATGCGTGACAATCGGTTCTGTGTCCGGGATGCCTTCCGCCCGTGCCTGTTGACGTTCGGGATAGGTGGTGCGCTCGTTAATCTGCCAAAATTCGAGATATGACTCCGGCGCGGTGCGGGTTTGATAAGGTAGCTCAATCAACGGTAATTGAAAGTTGCCCAACAAAATCACGAAGACCATGCCGAGCACACCGACGCCGATTGCCGTGCGTTGTGAGGAGGCTTTCTCAAGCAATTCGCCCGGCACCCGAAATGCCCGCGACCGCACGAGATTGTAGGCAACGCCGAACGATGTCAAACCCGTGAGCGCGAATAAGAGCGAAATCGTCATATTGAAACCAATCGTGCTGACGATATTGCTCATCATCGACAACATCGACGACATGACGTAGCCGAAGTAATAATAACTGATGGCGTAACCGGACATCCACGGGTCATTCGGCGGAAAAGTCTCGCTGCGTTGCACCGCGCTGAGAAACGCGAGTTCCATCGGCTTCTCGGTTCCGGTGAGGCTGTTTTGGAACGAGCGTACAAGCGCCCATGCGAACAACAATACGATGAACAACACCTCACCTGCGATGACCACGCGGCGGTTCTCGCCCCACCATTCGCGCATGTCGATGCGGTCTTCAGCACGAAAGTAGAGGACAAGCGAACCGGTCAAGACAATCAACCACGCCAAGGCGATATTGCCCGGTGTGTTGCGCAGAAAGCCGAGCGATGCCAACGCCCAATAGGTGAAACCAACGACGAGTAAGCCAGCCGCACGCGCCATCGTATAACCGCGGTCGGGCAAGCCGCTGAGGAGGCGCAATGTCAACGGGAAGACGGCGATACCGGCCAGCGTCACCAACGCCCACCAACTCAAGACAATATCGCCTTCTCGTAGTAACCAGTCAAAGAGCATGAGAGTCCTTAGAGCGCGTCCTTGTTGACCTGATAGACAATCGCGTCGCCTTGTTCATAGACCACGCCAAGCAAACCATCTTCCACCATTTGATCGAATTTCGCCAAGCCTGCTTCGGGATAATACGCACGTTCAAGGTCACTGACGATGATATAGCTGACGTCATAATGTTTCAGAATATCCGCCGCGACATTGGTATCCTCTGTGGTATAGAAGGCATTGACATTCGCGACACGCCGTTGCACCAAACTCGGTAACGGCGTGAAGGTGCGTTGCTGCCGTTGATGGAAATTCCAACCAACAACCGACGGCATCCCGGTATAAATCGAAACCCGTGAACCCCAATGATACTCGACAGTTTGCGCTTCCATGATGACCGGCGTGCCATGTATGTTATCCTGCAACCAGCGAATCATATTGTAATCATCGTCGAGTTGAAACCATTGACCGTTCTCGCCGTGCGTCGCGTATTTCATATACGTCATGCCGTCGAGCGTGAACGGTGTTTCTGGCGCCATGCGGTCAATCGACCGGGCACGAGTCGCCATCACCGGATATAATCCGGCCAATGTCACCAAAAGCGCCGCCATCGCGACCCAAGCAGTACGCACCGGCGCTGACCAGCGAATCGAGCTTTGTATCAACCACGCGAAGGCCGCCCCACCGACGACACTGAACAATAACCACGCTTGCAAATAAAACTTGAAGACGGTGTTTTGGCGTCCGATGTCACCGTCAAGCACGATGAACTCAACACCCAACGTCAGGCCGACCGCAAGCCCGGCCATCGCCAACAAGAATTGCATCACCCGCGATTGTCCCGGTCGTAGGAAAAGTACCCCCGTCCATACCAGCAAGGGTATCGCGACTATCGCCACCGGATAATTCGTCACCGTGAGAATCACCGTCGCCAAGCCAATCGCGGCCAAGCCGACCAAGCCAGCCAGCAAAAGCGGCCACGTCCCACGTAATGCACGCACATAAATCGTGCGGAACCAGCGCCATGTCTCCCATGCTAAAAGCGAAGCCGTCAAAAACAAGAATAAACCGTGCAAGTCAAGATAAGCCCACAATGGCGTCGTCGTATTTTCCCAGATACTCGCGCTGCCATACACTGCCGAGTAATTAGCGATATACGGCGCGGTCAACAGCGCGTGCAAGGCGACAAATCCACCGACACGAATGCCGAGACTGATGAGCGAGTAGCGCGTGATGCGCTTCCAACTCAGCCACCAGATGTAGGTCATCCCGACGATGCCGAGCAGCAAAAACGTCGGCCAATCCCATGTATTCGTCGCCCGTGTGAGGCCGACCATCAACGCGCCGAGTCCAAACGACAAGATGGTCGCTACTCGCGCACGCCTATCGCGCCCGGCGACCAAGGCTTCATTGAGCAAGAATAGCGTGATGAACAACAATATCGGCATATCGATGAGATGGGCGTGCAAATCGCCATATAAAAATGTGAAGAACGGTATTTCGGTGATGGCGTTGTCGCCCACATTCTCGGCGATGATGCGCGTCGGCGCCCAATACCAGCGATTCGTCGCAATCGGCAAACGCTCGCCTGAAAGCAAACGATTAAAACCGCGCAGCATACTGCCCGGCCACGAAGCCGCTTGTGCCTGTGCTTTGTCACGAATCGCGAGGAGGGCGTCACCTTCGGGCGCGGCACCATGCTCATTGACATAATCTTCGATTAATTCGACTTCGACTCGCGCCGGTTGTTGATAAAATCCGGCGTCGGCGACACCATTGGCAAAGACGCGCACCGTGTCCAAATTGCCGACAACGACCGCCAAAAAGAGCGCCGCAATCCCCGCCACCCACGGATTGCCGAGTCGTCGTGTTCGCATCGGCGTATCGTCATCCACTTCATCGGAATCATCGTCGGCAATGGCATCAGTCGTCGTGCGTTGACGGACGCGCAAAGCACTGACGGCATTGTACGCCACCGAAAACGCGGCGATGCCCGTCAGCGCGAACCATGTCGGTAAGATGAGATTGTAGGCGATGGACGGCGGCAGTCCGAGCAACAACACCGGCGTCCCGACAATGACGAAGCCGAAGTAGTAGTAATTGATGAAGCCACCCGCATACCACGGGTCTAACGCCGGGAAGACCGAACTGCGCAACACCGCGTTGAAATAGGCGAAATCCATCGGCTTCTCGCCGCCGAATGATGGATGCCACAAATCGGGATTGCTGAGGCGGATGAACAAAAACGCCACAAATGCAATCAATGTGATGACTTCGATAGCCAACAGGCGTCGCCAATGCGTTCGCATATACGCGACAAATTGTTCGCGAATACGCCACACCAGCATCAAGCCGACGGTGACAAGAATGATGGCAGCCAGTATGATGCCCGTCCGTGACCACAACGGCACCCGCGCACTCGCGACCAGCCATGTCATCCACGCCGTCAAAACCAAACCGATGAGTTTCGCGAAGCTGTAGCCGCGATCTGCTAATGCTGGGAACAGCACAAACAACAACGGCCACGCTAGCCAACCAAAGGCCATAATCGTCAACCACCACGCGACAATCGTGACAACCGGTTGGCGGCTGATGATACTATCGCGGTTGAAACGCTCATACCATGCGCCATTGTTGTATTGTGTTTCGCGCAATTCTTCGGTGAGTTGCAATTGTGTCGGCGCGACATCGACGACGGCGGACTGCGTTAAGATGGGGCCGACGAGCGTCGGGTCATTGAACGAAACGACACTAGCGTCGGCACGTGTCAATGTGATGCTGTTGAACAGGTCGTGTACGTATTCGGAATCATAAGCGTCGGTCTTGCGGAAGATGAACACGACCGGATGGTCATAGACGTGGAAGGCTTCTTCGGCCTCGAATTCGTTCAACAATTCGCCGCCATCCCGTGTCGGCAAAATTTGATCGGAGACACGCAACGGGCCGAGTTCAAAGGTTTCTTGAAATGTCGCGACGAGTTCAAAACCGAGTTCGCCATCGAATAACGCATCATAATAACGCATCGTCATCGGCCAACGTGCCGGATTGCGCGAAATTGTATCGTAAAAGCGGTTGCTGCTAATCGTGAGGTACTCGCTATCATCCAAGGCTTCGAGCAATTTATCGCGTTTAATATCGACATCTTCAAAGGCGATTGACATCTCGTGCCCATTGATGAGGCCGCCCCATGCGTCGCGCCCGTTGCATTCTTGCGCAGAAAGCAAACCCGGCGGCGGGTCATCAGCCAATGTGACACCAAACGGCAGCGTACAAACTTTCGTCGGCACGGCGTCGTCCCACGCGCCTTCATGCGAGACGATTTCGCCCGAACTGATCACCGGCCCGCCAGAGACCACCCGCACGAGGAAACTGTATTGTTCGCCCGCTTGTAAGACAAGGGGCGTGTCCAGTGGAATCTCATACGCATCGCCGATGACGTGATTCTCGCGGGTGAAGTTCGCCGTCAATGTGCCGCGCGTCAATTCTTCCGGATCACCGGCGCGTGTGATGCTAATCTCAATCGATTCCGGCGCCGGGTCATCATTCGGGTCGCCGAGATGCGGCGCATACACCGTCGCGACGACGCCATCAGCCGGGGCGGTAAAGCCGAAAATTTGTGGCGCATCGTTGAGGTAATGCGAAACTTGCGTCTCTAAGCTGTCGCCAAAGCCATTCGGAATGGCGATGTTGATGAGTGGCACGTCGGGCGATGCACCTTCAATCCGCATCGAGAAATCGCCGGAGACGTTCTCCCAAATCCAGTGACTCGCCTGCACTCGCGTCAATTGATGGCGATAGATATTGGTGAACATCGCGCCCCACAACAACGTGAAGCCGACGACGCCAATCAGCAATGCGCGACTGCCGAGTCGGGGCAATGAGCGTGCCGGTCGCCAATTGGTGCGCTGCACCAATTCAACCAATGCCCACGCCGCGAACAACGCCAGCAACGGATACAACGGCAGGTAATAACGCATCGTCATCACCCACTGCCTGCCAAGCCAGCCGAAGTAGACGAGCACAAATGCAAACGGCAACAGATGGCGTATTGCCCCTTCGCGCCCGCGCAGCAAGCGCCAACCGGCCCACACCCACGCCAACCAACCAGTCAGGCCAAGTGCGATACCCATCCCCCACAAAACCATGTTGCTGAAGGGGAAAAGATAACTCGTGCGCCCGACCCATTGCCAATTCGGTGGCGACTCGGCAAAGCCGCTAACCAGATGCCGCGCCGTGGCGATGTCGTCCAACCAACGCGGATTGAGCGTCACATTCCAGATATTTGGCCCGGCAAACGCATACGGTTGGAACAAACGAAAACCAATCAGCGTGATGATACCGGCCAACACAAGCCCGATGAAATTGCTTTGGACAAGGCGTTGTTTTTCCACCATCGGGAAGTTGCGGTCAAGCACCGGCATCATGCGCAACATCGCCGCCAAAATCACGAGGCCGACGAGTGGCGCAGTGTTGACGCGCCCGGCCAACGCCATCGCGAAAAATAAACCAAAAAGCGCATAATCGCGCCATTTGCCATGATCTTGCACGCGCAATGCAAAATAAATCGACAGGATGACGAACAGATTGCTCATCGCATCGACTGTCCAAAAGTGCGATTGCTGAATCGGAAATGGCGCCGCCGCATACAACGCCGCCGCAAGCAAACCAACCCACTTGCTGTGCAGACGGATACCGATGAAGAAGATGACGATTATCACCAGCATATCCGCAATAGCGGACAGTGTACGCCCAACCAGATGAGCGCCGTTATAACCGACAAGCTGCACATTGTCGAATGTCGATGCCGCGAAATTGCTCGACCATTTGGTGAGAAAGGTCGGCAACGTGCCATAGACATAAAGCCCGTGCCCAGTATTGTGAGGATTGAGTGTCGAGCATTGCGTATCGAAATAACCACCCACACCTGTACCGCCGTTGCGCTCAATGCAAAGTTGTTCCTGTTGCGCACGCAGCGTTGGGTCAGGATATGAGGGGGCGAGCCGTCCACTACCGAGCGAGGCGACGACGCCCGTCAAGAAGCGTTCGTCCGGGTGCAGATGGGTGAAGTCATCCCAATTTTGCCCGACGAAGCGAAAATAACCGCCGATGAACATCACCAGCACCAATAGCGCACCGACGATGACATCGCTGCGGGCTATCGGAAAACGCTGCGAGATAACCGCGTCTTCGCTTTCAAACGCGATGTTGGATTGTGGCTTCACATCTAACATAAACACCCTGCGACAATAAATTCTCGTTTAGTCTGCATCGACACTGACACATTTACCATTACACACAGACGTTGCAATTTCCTCATGAAGGCTTATAAGTCGCCACAAATTCTTGAAAACCGGCCTGCCCCAACCACGGCACGCGATAGATGAAGAAGTCATCATTCTCTTGATACGAATCGACCAATAATTCGCGGCCATTCGGGAACCATTCCTGCATCGACAGCCGAGTCTGTTCGTCATCTTTCGAGTAGAAAAACAACAGATCGCGATCCGGATCCAAACGATAAGCCGGATTCAAACGATGAGCGGCGTTGTCCAAAAACGTCGGAATATCGATCAATGTCGTATCAATGCCATTCGGCCAGAGCATTTCGCCGGGCACTAATCCGAGCGTCCCGGCCTCGATTCCCAGCGCACGAGCATCCCACCAATAGGGATAACTAATCATGAAGGCATTGCCATAACTGCCGTCGCTCTCAGCAAAGCCACGCAAAATGGCACCAGCTTCGCTGTGTGGCAGTGCAGGCCCAAGATAATAATGTGGATATTCGTTGAAATAGGTGTTCGTGTTATCGATATAAGCACCAACAACGAAGAAGACAGCGACCCCACCGGCCAACACATAACCCGGCCAACCCGAAATTGCACGGATGAATGACCGCGCCAGCAAAACAATGGGCAACGCAGCGATTAAATAGGCAAATGGAATCGCCCCGCTCGTTCGAGTCGCGCTCGGATTTTCAATCGGGAAGGCAATCGCAAGCGCAGACGGCAACAACATAACCAGCAGCATGACCGGAAGCAACCACTGTATGATCTCACGACGGCGCACCGACCGGCTCAACCACGCAGCCAAACCGACGATGAATAAAGTGCCGGTAAAAGGATCCATCTCCGGTTTATTCGGCACGCCGTTAATCCATGCGACATCGCCCTTCCAATTGAACATGAGGAGCAAATTGACCATATTGTCCCGGACAATGCCGAGATTGACCTCGAACGCATCTAAGCGGTCTGAGAGAGAGACAGACTCCATGACGAGAGCGCCGGTCTCCTCATCGACAACTTGACGAGCCGGATCGCCGAACAAACGACCAGCCGCCCGCATCCAAAATAATTCGGGCGAGTCGACTGAAAAACGAAACATCGGCACAAAAACAACGAACGAGACCACGACCAACATCACGAAATTGCGCAAAAAATTCACGCGCGGATGCCATCCTTTTACCCGGAAGAAAAACGCCAAAGCGACGGCAATCACCACCACAATCGGCAACATCCGCAGCGCCTGATAGGTGTACATCCCAATACCGATGAGCAAGCCTGTTTTGATAAAGTCGGTGCGCCGGTTATAACGCACCGCCCGCGCGAGATAAATCGTCACCAACGCCGTGACGAGCGGCGCTAGCACAATGCGCAGCGCCAGCCGACTCAACATCGCGTGCCAATAACTGACCGCAACTAACGCCATGAGGGCAACGCCAACGAGCGTGCCAAACTTGCGGTCGTCCGTGCCAAAAATCTCGCGCCCGAACCAAAAGAAAACCGGCAGCGTCAACAGACCTTCGAGAGCCGAAAGCGTCTTCAGCGATGTAAAATCCATGTTGACGCCGGGCAATCGTGTAAACAAGGCCATCAAGTACATTTGTAGCGGTTCGCGCCCGCCATTATTCGGAAAGAAGATTTGAGGGTTACCACTGAGAATACGCTGCGAATCGAGCAATTTTTCAACGTGGTCGCTCGTCATCTCCGGCGGGAATTGATCAATATCCTTGAGGCGAAACCACGCCCCCATAATGAAAATGATGACGAGAACCGAGAGCAGCCACGTCCAACGCGGGCGCCACGAGCGAAGCCGAAAGGTCATTGTATCAAACCACGATTCAAAGTCGCGCATCGGCACGAAGGCCATCACCACCAGCACGATACTGATGAGCCATGTCATGACGCCGAGCAATCGAAATTGATTGCCCCCTGAGGCAAAATAAGTCAGCAACGCAAAGGGGATGAAGGCCAGCCATGTCACCAAGCGCACGGGATGATAATCGCGCCAATCAAAGGCTTTGGATTGAGGCGCTTCCTGTGTTTGAGCGGCGGAAGGCGCATCGCCATCTTCAGCAGATTGGTTGCGCTTGCGTCGGTTGCGGCGTTTCTGTTCCCACCACAATTTGAGACTGTCCCAATCGGCATAAACATCGGCGGCGAGCCACAACATGAAGGCCAGAATAAGAAACGGCATTCCCCTCACAAAGGTCGCATCAATCGTTCGCGGTTGCGATCTCGCGAGAATAAAGCTGCCATTCAATCCAATCAAAACGGCGGCCAAACGCGCCCCAAGCTGCACGAGTGCGATACGCCGCTCTTTGAGCACAGCCGGATCAATAACTGCACGCGCCCGCAACTTTCGCACGGCGGGAGTCACCGGCGTGTCATCTAAAACGAACGACTCCTGTGCGCCAGCTTGAGGCATCGTCATCGAATGAGCGGGGGCCTCCGTAGGGGATAGAGCCTCATGCTGCGCCGGTGTGCGTGCAATCTCAATTAAAGTGAACCACGTCCGAAATGGCGCTCGCACCATCTCGCCACACAACTCGGCCAGTGTCAGGTCTTCGATATGTCGCAGGGCTTCAACATCATCGGCCAACGCGACGGCTTCTGCCTGCGCATCATCTTCAGGAAGTTCTTGCGCCTCATCCGGCAATTCAAAATTTGTCGGGGATGTCATGATGACTTTCGCCCTTTGACACACAAATTCACCGTTGAACGCCCCACAGGTTCACTCATCACATTCTTGCGATCAAAAAAATTCAACACCTTCAAGCCAAGATTGATTGGATTGAGGATGCTGCCGTTATTCTTGTCAAATGTTGTGCGGTCTGCTGCATTTGCCATGGCCCTTGGCAATAAACCCGACTCTAACAGTGGCTTGCCGAAACCATATACCAAATTGTGAATGAATGGAAAACAATAATGCGTGAAAGCGCGTTCTTCTTCAATAGCAAATCCAGCAGCACGAACGGCATCACACAAAGCATCACGTTCATACAAACGCACATGATTCGCCCAAATACCGGCCAGTGGCCCGCGCCCGATGTGTGTGTTGAAAGCGGCTTCCAACGATTTGTTGATTGGATCCCACCAGAAGGGATAATTGGCATTCGGCACGGTGATGGCGACAACACCGCCGGGCTTCAGTACGCGATACACTTCGCGCAAACCGGCCACATCATCTTCGATGTGTTCAAGAATTTCAGAAAGTATCACCGCGTCGAAAGTGTCATCGGCATACGGTAAATGATAAATATTCGCGTTATTGAGCATCACATCCGGCAGATGCCCGACATGACGCCGCGCCTTCTCAATAATCGGCCACTCCAGCTCAAGACCGACGAGCCTGCAATTGCTGACGTAACGAAACATATTCAGATAGAAGCCGCGCCCACAGGCACAATCGAGGATGACCTTGTCATCGGTCGGCTCGATCCACTCGAAAATTGTGCGAACCCGGCGCTTGAAGGCCATGTCCGCCTCATTGCGCGTCATACGGTCGAGCGTTTGCGCGTCAATCATGGCGCGACCTCGCGTGGTTACGTAGATGTTTCTCATAGCGGTCAACCGTCTCTTGAAACGAAAAACATTTCTCGATGTATTCGCGTGACCGATGATATGCGTCGGGATTGTCGAGTACATCGACGAGCGCTTCGCCTATCGAGCGCCAATCCCCTTTTTGCGCGAGCTTACCCATTCCCGTCACTGTGACCGGAACGCGCCCGCCGGGTATATCCGTCATCACAACAGGGGTGCCACACAACATCGCTTCGACCTGCACGAGGGCGAAACATTCTGTATCGCTTGGGAGCACAATGACATCACAAGCCGCGTAGAAGTCGGCCAATGCCTGCATATCTTCAACAAGACCAAGAAAAATGAGATGATCTTGATGTTTCTGCACAAGCGCTTGATGACGCTGCCAAGTATCTTCATATTTGATGTCGTACTCGCCCGCGAATACCAACCGGACATCGGGATATTTTTCTATGACGACATCTAATGCGCGAATCGCAAGGTCGGGTCGTTTTTCTTCGACGAAACGCCCGGCATAACCAATAACCGGCTCGCCATTGTGTGACCACGCAGCACGCAGCGCAGCGACTCGTTGGGCATCCGGCAATGGCATCTCGATGGGTGGATAAATGACAGAGACTTTGTCGCGGAAAGGTCGTAGATAGTATGAGTTGTCTGCATAATCATGACTATACGCAATCAAACGTCCGGCTCGCTTCGCCATGAACTTGTACATACCGAAGACAAACGCGGTAATCATACGATTGAGGAAACCTTTCGGCAAAATCAAATCGCCATGATGAGTCGCGACGACTTTGCGACCGGTCAATGTCGCCAACAAGCTGATAAGCGCGGTTTCCATCATCGGCGTGTGGATGCTGACCACATCGTGTTGCAAAAGCAGCCCCAACGCCGCCCACGGATAAGCGGGCATTATCATGCCACGACTCACCCGGATGGGGGCCCACAAACGCACGATGCGCACCCCATTATAGACTGTTTCGTCACGCGGCAAGTCTTTGCTATACCGCGCTGTCAACACCGTGACTTCATGCCCGCGTCGGACGAGTTCTTCGGCAACACGTTGTACATGAATCGTCAGGCCTGTGCGATGTGGCACATAATAGAGCAAACAGATTAGAATTTTGAGCTTGTCGGGATTAGTCCCGTTGGCTGACATCCTGCGTGGCTACCTTTAAGTTCGTGGCATCTCGTTGTAGCTGCCGCACACCTGCAGACAATTGATTCAGGGAGACACCCTCCTGTAAAAATCCAATCAATCCAACTAACGCATACAAGACCAAATTGATGCCGTGTACCAGCACGGCAAAAGCGCTCGCGGTACTCGCCGGTTCACCATACCCCAATGCTTCGAGCGCGACGATAATCGACAATTCATACGTGCCGAGATTGCCCGGCACGGCGGGCACGGCAATCGCGAATGCCGCCGCAGCGATGAACGATGCCGTCACGACCCAATCAGCACGTTCATAAAATGTAAACATCAATATGTACCCGGCAGCGACCGAAAATCCCCAACTGATCGCTGTCCAGAAAAGCGCTTGTGTTAGGGCGCGTCGTCTACGCAACGGCGCAAGACCGTCAAAAAATTGAAGCGCCAATTTTTGTAAAGGCAGGCGCTCAAGAATCGGCAATCGTTTCGTGAAAAAAGCGAGCGAATTGAGTGCAAAGCGCGGACGATTCGCCAGCATAACAAGCAACAAAAAACCAGCGATGCCGACCGGCGCAGCGATAAGACCCACCGTTCGCAATTCGTCCGGCACCGGGCCAGAAATCAACGCATAGAATAACAACGCCAACACAGCCAGCAAATCGAGCAAACGCTCGACAATAATCGTGCTAATCGACTTCGGCGCGGGCACGGGAGGCTCGACCTGCGTCGCCAGATATGCGCGGGCGAATTCCCCCGCACGCAATGGCAGCAAGCCATTGACGAAATATGAGACATTCAAAATGCTGAAGGCGCGATGAAATGATAACCCGTCGCTGAGCAATACGCGCCAGCGAATCGCCCGTGTGACAAGACCAGCCAACAAAAACAAGACACTCGGCAAAACATAAATGTAGTGGGCATCGCGCATCGCGTCCCTAAAGAGCGCAATGTCAATTTGTGAAAGGATGAAATAAACTGCGAGAATACTCACCACCCCACCAAGCAACCACCGCCGCCAATTTTTCGTCAACAGGCCTTCACTTTCAAAACAACTGCATGATGTCAATTCGTCTATAATGGCGCATTATATCACGAAGTCGCACAGGAGAAGCGTCAATAATGATAAATATCTGTATACAAAGCGCAAAGTCAAACAGATTCTTGACACACTTGCGCAACTATTGACACACATTCAAGCGAATCTTATAATTGTAAGTATTGATGCGGGTGTAGCTCAGTTGGTAGAGCGCTTGCTTCCCAAGCAAGGTGTCACGGGTTCGAGTCCCGTTACCCGCTCTTGAAGACAAACGTCGCCCTACATCATGCGACGTTTTTGTTTGTTCGACTTCGGCATTGACGGCAAATTGCCCGCCGATTAGAATGATGCAGTTTGTGCCCCTCTTTATCAACGGGCACAATTATTTTGCCAAATTATTCTAGGTCTAATCCCACAAATCATACACCATATTTGGTTTTTAAGGTGGTTGAATCCGTTCTATTTTCTTTCATGAGGAGAATGTATCGTGGCTGAATATCAGATCAATGCCGAGCCGCGTACCGTCACTGGTAAAAAGGTCAAACAACTGCGCCACAACGGCTATGTGCCGATCATTGTGTACGGTTATGGTACCGAACCTGTACCCCTTCAAACCCCATACCGTGCGCTCGAAATTGCGCTGCAAAAAGCTGGCGGCACAAATTTGATCGACATCAAAGTCAATGGCGACACCTACACCGTGCTTGCCCGCGAAGTGCAGCGCGAAGTCATTCGCGGCAATATTCTGCATGTTGATTTTCTTTCGATTGACATGACGAAACCAATTACCGCCGACATCCCGGTACATTTTGTCGGTGAAAGCCCAGTGGTCGCAGCCCGTAGAGGTATTTTATTGACGGGGCCGAATTCATTGTCGCTTGAAATGATGCCGACAAAAATCTTGAACCGTATTGAGGTTGACCTCTCGTCATTGCTTGAAATCGGCGATGGCATTTATGTCCGCGATCTTGATCTCGGCGATGAAGTCACGATTCATAATGACCCAGATGAAATGCTCGCCCGCGTTTCACAAACCTCGGCAGCACGTGCTGAGCTGCTCGGCGAAGAAGGCGAAGAAGATGTCGAAGCACTTGATGAAGAAATTGACGAAAGTGCCGAGCCTGAAGTCATCAGCAAAGGCAAGCAAGACGAAGACGAAGAGTAATCCGTCAAATCATGACAGCGTATCAAAAAAGCCCACAAAACAAATGCGGGCTTTTTTATTTCTAGGATTTGAATCATGAGGCAACCAGAGAATAAATGCTCCGCACGTAGACATAGCGGTCTCCGGCTGCCACAAAGCCAAGTACCCCTGAAGGGTACTGTATTGGATCCAACACCTCTCAATAACCCCTTTGCCTAAGTCTTGTTGTTGAATCAATCCGCATTGGCGCCATTCGAAGCAACCGTATTCGAGTTGCCATCCATAATGGCAATCCCCACGACTGCATCACCATCGGCGAGATTCATCACAGTGACGCCTTGCGTGCTGCGGCCTGTTTCACGAATTTGGCTGAGCTGCGTGCGTATCACCACCCCATCGCGCGTGATGAGCATGATGTCGTCACTCTCTTTAATACATCGCATGGCAATAATCGAGCCGGTGCGTTGATTGCGCTTGAGTGTCCGCACCCCGACACCATATCGGCTTTGTCGCCGATATTCATCAATCGTTGTCCGTTTGCCATAACCGTTTTCGGTCACAACAAGAACATGCGTATGGTCTTCTCCGATGACGTCAACACCGGTGACAACATCGTCCTCAAGTTTAATCCCGTTGACACCCTGCGCCTGCCGTCCCATCACACGCACTTCGGATTCATGGAAGCGGATGCTCTGCCCTCGCTCCGTCACCATGATAATATCTTGATTGCCATTGCTATACTTAACCCAGCCGAGCGTGTCATCATCGTCGAGACTCATCGCGATCAAACCACTCGGTCGCACAGCAGCAAATTCTTCAAGTTCTACCCGCTTGACACGCCCCTTGCGCGTCGCCATCACGAAATAGCGCCCTTGCACATTTTCTAACTCAAAAGACGATAATGGCAATATAGCCGTGATTTGTTCATCCGGGCCGAGATTGAGAATCGTGTGGACGAGCGCCCCCTTACTCGTTCGACTGCCTTCGGGGATGCGATATGCACGCTCGGAGTAGACTTTGCCGCGATCACTGAAAAACAGCAGATGATCGAGCGAATTTGCCGCGAGCATATCGACGATGACATCTTCTTCGCGGGTTGACATGCCAATGAGACCTTTACCGCCGCGTCGCTGCGCACGATACGTCCGGCTCGGCACACGCTTGATATACCCACGACTCGTCAATGAGATGACGACCTCTTCCTCGCGGACAAGGTCTTCTTCATCAATGTCGGTATCAATGCCGTACAGAATTTCCGTCTTGCGCTCGTCGCCATACGTTTCGACAATTTCGCTGACATCATCGCGGATGAGGCCGAGAATCTTGCCCGGCGATTGCAACAAGTCTTCAAGATAAGCGATGCGTGTCATGACTTCATCGTATTCGTCTTTGAGCTTCTGCTGCTCAAGCGCGGCGAGACGACGCAGTTGCATTTCAAGAATCGCGTTGGACTGCGCTTCACTCAATTCAAAGCGCCCCATCAAATTTGTGCGAGCAACATCAACCGTCTCAGCCGAGCGAATCGTTTGAATCACACGGTCGAGGCTCGACAAGGCTTTGAGCAACCCTTCGAGGATATGTGCCCGCGCCCGCAATTTCGACAATTCGTATTCTGAGCGCCGCACAATGACATCGTAACGGTGCTCAATATAAATTTGCAGCGCACGTTTGAGGCTCAGGTTGCGCGGTTCGCCATTGACAAGCGCGAGCATTTGAATGCTGTACGTGCTCTGTAACTGCGTGTATTTGTAGAGTTTGTTGAGCACGGTGAGGGGTTGCGCACCTTGCTTGAGTTCGACGACGAGACGCATCCCACTGCGGTCGGACTCATCGCGCAAGTCTGCAACTTGATCGAGCCGACCATCGCGTGCAAGTGTGACGATGCGCTCAATAATCGAAGTCTTGCTGACCTGATAAGGAATATCGCTGAAAACAATCTTGAAGCGACCGTGCCGCCCTTCCTCAATCTCATAACGAGCGCGGACGATGACACTGCCCTTGCCGGTCGCATAAGCTTCGGCCAATCCATCGCCTGGAATAATCGCCGCACCGGTCGGGAAGTCCGGGCCATGCACAAACTGCATCATATCCTTGACCGTGATGTCATCTATGCGGTCGTAATGATCAATCAGATAGACAATCGCCTCAACAAGTTCGTTGAGATTATGCGGCGGGATATTCGTCGCCATGCCGACGGCGATACCACTAGCGCCATTGAGCAACAAGTTCGGCAACCGCGCCGGGAGGACGGACGGCTCTTCCTGTGTGCCGTCATAATTCTCGACAAAATCTACCGTGTCCATATTGATGTCCACGAGGAGTTCTTCGGCGATGTTCGCGAGTCGCGCTTCGGTATAACGCATCGCCGCCGGGCTGTCTCCATCAAGACTGCCGAAATTCCCTTGCCCATCAACAAGGGGATAACGCAATGAAAAATCTTGCGCCATACGCGCCATCGCGTCATAAACTGCGCTGTCACCATGCGGGTGATATTTGCCGAGCACTTCGCCAACGATGCGGGCGCTTTTCTTATGTGCTGTGTTCGGGCGCAAACCCATATCGTGCATCGCATACAAGATGCGGCGATGCACGGGTTTGAGGCCGTCGCGTGCATCCGGCAGCGCACGCGCCACAATCACGCTCATGGCGTAATCGAGATAACTGCCGCGCATTTCCTCATTGATGTTGACGGGACGTACTGTACCAATAGCCATAGACAATGTGCCGCGCCAATCGGGGTGCAGTCGCAGCACAGACTCCTTTCCAAGATCAGATGTTGCTGAGGTTCGTTCTGTTGTGATTCAGACGAGAATTCATCTGTTTTTTTGTGTGTTACAAATATGTCAAGCACACGACAACCCGCTTAACTCACCATAGGCAAGCGCGGGTTGCAACTGAGTCTATTATACCGTAAATTAAGTTAAATTGCGAATTGAGAGAGCGATTTATCCCAAATTCGCCCGAATATATCCCAAATTTGGGATAAGTTGGAATATGTGGGATAAATGTTTCGTGAGTATTGAATGGTGGTGTGGATGTTGATACGTGGATTGTTGATTTTACTTTTTAGCACGCCATTTTCTTTGAATCTCGGTTATCTACAAGCGCAAACCAACATACAAAGCATCGTAGTCGAATGCCAAATGACGCCGCCCGTTCGGGATACAATTGCTGCGATTTACAGAATTCCGTTAGAAGCGGGCTGCTTTGCAGATGTGATTGATCAACTTTCATCAAATCTCGCACCACAGCAAGTTCAGTTATCAGATAACACATCGTCAACGAAGACACAGATCGATATAACGCTACGGTATGACGCTGATATTCATGGGGTGCCACTTATTCAACTTACAATATTGCCGGAGGTCAGCACCCTCCCCTCACCAATTTTAGCGCCACATCCACACTCTGTTTGGTTTTACGCCAATTCACCTTCCGCACGTAAAACCATCGCTGATTTTCTCTCAGGTATCGTATTTTATGCGCAGGGCAATTGCGAAAGCGCGAAACAGTTCTTCACATTGGCGCAAGAAAATTATTCCGAAGACGATCCAATATTTGGCATCAGCGACTTGATCTTTTATCGAGGCAACTGCGCATTAATATCTGAAGATTTTGAGCTTGCAGCAGAACTTTTTGAAAGTGAATTGATCTTCGACGACTCTTCACTCCCCACACCTGAATCGTCGATGAATCTCGCATGGACATACTTACAACTCAATCAAGAAGATATGGCGTTGGCATTAATGGACGAACTCGTTGCCGAAGCTGCGCCGGACGATTCGGACGGCCCATATCGTCTCTTGGTCAATGCACTTGAAGCGAGGGCACAGATACAAGCACTTACCTTCGATTATGATGCCGCGATAACCGATCTCGATGACGCTATCGACATTGCCGAGGATCATATTTTTCAGATCACACAACCACGCCTTGCCGAACTTTACGTCCAACGGGCGCAACACATCCTATTGATCTACGAATGGGATCGTGTCTTGGCGGATTACAACACGGCGATTGAACTCGCGCCGGACTACGCCGATGCCTATTATCATCGTGGCCTGTTATTCTACACACAAGGAGTCCGCGAAGACGCATTGACGGACTTCGCCCATTACCTCGAACTCGCGCCAGATGGCGAATTCGCAGACGATGCCGCGCAATACATCGCCGATATTGAAACTCAATTGTCACTTTTGAACGAATAGATTCATTTCATAATCCGCCCAAATCGGTTACACTTTTCATAATTTGATAATCAAATTGAGATTCGATTCCTTCAATTGTGATTAGTGAGGTTTTCTTATGCGACGCTGTAAGTGGTTTACGATGTTATCCATCATATTGTTGTTCGTCATCACGAATGCGAGTCTACAAGCACAAGCGACATTGCCCGTGCAAGAAGGCGAACTCATGGTCGATGGCCTGAATGACCGCGTTGAGATTTTGCGCGATGAATTCGGTATCCCGCACATCTATGCGAGCAACAGCCACGATTTATTCTTCGCGCAGGGCTTCACACAAGCACAAGATCGTTGGTGGCAGATGGAATTCTCGCGGCATGTGGGCAACGGCGAAATCGGTGAAATCACCGGACGAAATGCCGATGTACTCAGCGGCGATATTTTCTTGCAGACACTCAACTTTCGCGATGTCGTTGAGCAAGAATGGGAGATGCTCAACAGCGAAACACGCGCCGCACTGCAAGCCTTCACCGATGGCGTCAATGCGTATATTTTGACAACAGAGAAAAATAATCTCGCCTTCGAGTACAGCGCTCTCGCATTAGCTGGGATCGATCTCGAAGTTGAAGCGTGGACGCCTTTCGATACGCTTGTATGGGGCAAAGCGATGGCGCTCAACTTGAGCGGCAATATGGCGAGTGAGCAAATTCGTTCCACGCTGTACGCCACCATTGGTCAAGAAATGACCGACCAATGGGCACCGGCGTGGCCGTTCGGTGAAAAGCCGACCATTGTACAACCCGAAGACTTGCCCGTCGGCGAAAACAGCCTCGTCACCATGCCCGACAATTCAGCCGGACTCATCGGGATTGACACACACATCGCCCTACCCGACACCCTATCACCCAACCGCGAAATAGGCAGCAACAATTGGGTCGTCAACAATACGATGAGCGCGAGTGGTCTGCCACTTCTCGCCAATGACCCGCACCTCAGCATTCAGATGCCATCGATATGGTACGAAATCGGCCTGCATTGCGAGCCGGTCAGCACAGAATGTCCGTTCAATGTGGTCGGCTTTTCGTTACCAGCGACGCCAGGCATCACCATCGGTCACAACGAACACATTGCGTGGGGTGTCACCAATGCCATCAACGACACACAAGATTTGTACCGTATCAAAGTCAACCCGGACAACCCACTGCAATATGAGTGGAATGGCGCCATGCGCGACATGATTGTGCGCGAAGCCGTCATCCATTTTGGCGATGCTGAGCCAATCACGATTCAGGTACGCCACACCCATCTCGGCCCGATCATCAACGACAACCAACTCGACGAAAAGACCGGTATGCCAACCGGATTCAATAATGAAGACCCGCTCGCGCTCCGTTGGACGGCGCTTGAACCCGGCACATTGTTCCAAGCCAGCCTGCTTCTCAACCAAGCCAGCAATTGGCAAGAATTTCGCACGGCGCTCAGTTATTGGGATACCCCGGCGCAGAATTTTGTCTATGCCGATGTCGAAGGCAATATCGGGTATCAATTGCCGGGACGTATCCCCATCCGCGCCGCAGACCACAGCGGGCTATTGCCGGTCGATGGCTCGACTGACGCCTTTGAGTGGCGCGGCTTTCTGCCCTACGATAGTTTGCCGCGCATTCTCAATCCCCAACGAGATTATATCGCGACGGCCAATCAAGCTATCGTCCCGCTTGAATATTACGGGCAACTCGAAGAGGAATTCGGGAGCAGTCAAAATTATTTCATCAGCCAAGAATGGGCATGGGGCTATCGCGGGCAGCGCATCAACGAATTGCTCGAAACGACGGGGCCGCATACCGTCGACTCGTTCCAAGCCATTCAGGGCGACAACAAACTCATCAGCGCAGAGGAATTGATGCCTTTCATCGCAGATTTATCATTCGACGACCCGTCCCTCACTGACATGCGCGATTGGTTGTTGGACTGGGATTATCAACTCGACAGCGACAGCCCACAGGCAGCGCTCTACATGCAATTTTGGAGTCGCTTGCTGGACAATTTATATAACGACCAACTCGGTTCTGACATCACATCAGGGGGCGGCAGTCAAGAGATGTGGGCGACATATTTGCTCGCACAACAACCCGACAACATCTGGTGGGACATCATCAATACGCCAGATGTTGTCGAAACTCGCGACGACACGCTGCGTCAATCATTTCGTGAAGCGGTCGCCGTGACGACCGAATTGTTGGGCAAAGACCGTTCTGCATGGCGTTGGGGAGACTTGCACACGGCCACTTTCGTGAACCAACCACTCGGACAAAGCGGAGTCGAACTTGTGGAAAATCTCGTCAATCGCGGGCCGGTCGCAACCGGCGGCGGAAACGCCGTCATCAATGCGACCGGATGGGGTGCTGACATCGGCGCGGGCGACTTCGCTGTGCGCACACTACCATCATTGCGCATCATCGTCGATTTGAGCGATTTCTCGAACAGTGTGTCGATGCACACAACCGGGCAAAGTGGCCACGCCACGAGTCCACATTATGATGATTTGATCGACTCGTGGCGCACTGTTCAGTATCACCCTCTGTTGTGGACTCGTGAGGACATCGAAAATGCGGCGGTGCAAACCCTAACGCTGCTGCCAAATGCGTAAAAACGACACAGCATTGAAGCGCAAAGATCGCAAAGAAAAGCGAAATGATTTAACGCACAGACGTTGGGTCGCAGAGAAAATCCGTTGGGGCATTGCACGCAATGCCCGGCAGCATTTTCATCGCTTCGATATGGCGGCGCTAGCCGACGTGGATGACTCGTGTGTAAATTTGTGGGACGTGGGGCAACATTTAGAAAGAAATACGATCTGTAGCAATCAACAATGCCAACCCCAAAATGAAGATGTTCATGAAAAAGAAGATCGCGATGAACATCCGCTCAACTGGCGTCATCCCCAGAAAACCGCGATTGCTTTTCGGCGCTTCAGTGGGCATAAACTGATCGTCGAAAGAATCGAATTCTTCGAGTTCGTCGTCCAATGTGCTTTTGCGAAGATCATCAAGCATCGTTCTATCCTCCAGAAAAGATGCACTCGCTTTATTGTAGCATAGAAGAGAAGCGGGTGTGAGTCAATTGACGCGCCGCCACACCCCATCAACAAGGCGGAACAAAATTTCTTCGTCACGAGAGGTCGTCTCGCTACTCATACGCGCAATCGCCCGCAATTGAGGCACGCCATCGGCGCTATTCTCGACAACGGCGGACTGCACAACGGCTGTCTCGCCCGATGCACCAGCATTGAAGCGACTCGTCGCCACATTACGCGACGCATCGTCGCGCGTGTCATACAATGCCAAGAAATTATCCTCATCACGCCGGGCAATCAGTTCGTTTTCGGTATTCAAACGCCACGTCAACACATCGCGCCAATCCAACCCCGTTTGATCAATCGAAGATGTACCGACAACTTGATTAATCACGGCAATCGTTGAATCGGGTTGCAGGGCCGCAAGCAAGCGACCGACAGCCTCATCGCCGTATAATGTCGCAAGGCTGTTGACCATAAATGAATTGGTATTGATGCCCGCAAAACGCCCGACAAGCCACGACTCAACTGCCTGTCGCAAATAAAAGGCATCCGCAGGATACACCGGTTGGAAGTTTCCAGAAGCGTGTTGCACCAATCGCTCTGCCATCAATTCGGCCAATTCAAATTCGAGATTCGAATCGAGCGGGCGGTCGGCGCGGGCGACAGTTGTGTATGGCGACGGCACGATCATTTGCCACGGGTCAGTCGGCGACCAGACAATTTCTTGCGCGAGGTTCGGCACAATCTCGACTTTGATCGTAGACAAGCCATCGCACATCAACGCATTGCAGCCGACTTCGCGCCAAGTGCGCAAACGTTCATGAATCGCTGCCGCAAGTGTATCATCCACACGCATATACTGAACGCGCACACCGTCGGATTCCAGCACGCCTGATTCCCCCCAAAATGTATAATCCGGCGGCACATGCAACCAGCCCTCGTCAAGAAAACGCCAGTAGAACCACACACGTTCATAAGGCACATTATTGATAATCTCTTGGACATGCACCCGCGCCCGGCGGCCATCAATTTCGAGATCAAGAATATGACCGGGCAATTGCACATCTTGCTCGACCTTAAGCCTCTGTATCGAATCGAAGTACGCACGTTGCGCGAGTTCCCAATCTTCCGTGGCGCTCTGCTGCACACTGATGAATCCGGGCAAGTCGCCAATGCGCAACATGGCGACCTCAGCATCAACGGTGTCGCGCAATTCTTGTTCAATCGCATCATCGACTTGACGCAATCGCAAAATGAAAAACGCAACGATAAATGCGAAAAATCCTAAAACAATGGCGAGCAGCAAGAGAATACGCAACCGACGACGGCGACGCTGCCGACGCGACTCCGGGTCTTCGCCAGCGCTGCGAATCTCGCGCTGTTCTGACTCAATTTCCCATTCGATTTGAATGCCCATAAAACATCAACGCTCCTGCCGCAACGACACATCACCAGCAAGCGCGGGGAACAATGTCCCATCATTTTTGCGGATATACAATGTGCCGTCCGGTTCGACCTTCTCGGCAATCCCGGCGATGACTTCGTTTGCAGACTCGACGCGCACCAATTGACCGAATATCGTCATACGACTCCGCCACGCTTCAAATAAGACATCCGTCCCGACCCGTGCCGCCCAATGATCGATTCGCGCCAACAAATAATCCAGCAAATCCAAGCGATTGAGTACACGCCCGACGGCGTGTTCAAGACTGATGGCCGTATCTTGCAACTCACTGCCGCTAAAGTCAATTCTAACATTGACGCCGATACCCGTCACAACGCCCACCAAACGATTGCCCTCCCACGCCACTTCGGAGAGGATACCGCACACCTTACGCCCCGCAACCAAGACATCATTCGGCCACTTGATGGACACATCCGGCGCGGCGACATGCTCACACAATTCGGCGACGGCAACCGCGCTGAGCATCGTCGTCTGTGAAAGCCATTGCGCGGGTGGGTGCAGCACAACCGACATCGCCAACGCGACGCCGGGCGGCGTCTGCCATGTCCGCCCGTGTCGTCCTTTGCCCTTGCGTTGTTCGTCGGCAATCACGACCGCACCGGTCGGTGCCCCATCGCGCAACCATTGCATGGCAATATCGTTGGTGGTATCGACCTGCGCGAAGTATTTGACCGGGCGCGGTGCGAGTTGTTTCATCACGGCCTCAGCGTCTAATGACACATCTTCATCCTTTATACATATCAATATCAAAGGTAGTGTACCGCACATCACACACTTGTCGAGTGGACTATGGGTGCATTTCAAGTTCGTGCGCTTAACCGGGTTTAGCAAGCTAAACCCCAACGAAAAACTACGCGTTGGGGGCAGAGCGTGCTCTGCCCGCTTCATTAATCGGATGCTTTTGCACTGAAGTGAAATGCGCCCGTGGACTATTGTCTGCTTGCGAGAGTCGCGAAATGCGCCGTATAATCTTGCCGGTAAAGACCCGTAGTAAACGGACAGTGACGCAATGCAACATTTATGGACACCGTGGCGTATGGCATATATCAAAGGCGAGAAGCAGCCGACTGAAGGCTGCGTATTTTGTAAGAAACGCGATCCTGAATCCGACGATATTGAACACGTCGTTGCGCGGTCGGCGTATGTTTACGTCACGCTCAACCGTTATCCATACAACAATGGGCATCTGATGATTGTGCCTTATGAACATGTGCAGTCACAAGAAGACCTGCCACTCGACGCGCTGACCGATATGATGCTGATGGTCAACCGGGCATTAGCCGCCTTGCGCAAATTGTACAATCCCCCGGCTTTTAATATCGGCGCGAATATCGGCGCGGCGGCGGGCGCGGGCATCGAGGAACATTATCACTTTCACATCGTCCCGCGATGGCCGGGCGATGCCAATTTCATGTCCGTCGTCGGCGAGACACGAGTCATCCCCGACACATTGGACAACACCTATCGCGAGTTGAAAGCCGTCTGGCAAGAATTATCTGAAAATAAAGGCGAATAAGATCATGGCAAGTCATGGAACAAATGGACGTGAAGTCGTCATTCTCGGCAGTGCGCGGACGCCCCAAGGCAAATTTCTCGGCGCGTTGTCGAGCCTTAGCGCGGCGGAGTTGGGGCAGGTTGCCGTCAAAGCCGCCGTTGAACGCAGCGGCATCGACACGACGAATGTCAACGAAGTGATACTCGGCAATGTCGTCAGCGCGGGGGTCGGGCAGGCGTTGCCGCGTCAAGTGAGTATCGGCGCGGGAATCCCGGCCAATGTCGGCGGTGTCGCCATCAACAAAGTTTGTGGCAGCGGCCTCAAAGCGGTGATGCTAGCCGCATCCGCAATCAAAGCCGGTGACGGCGATTTGTTCATCAGTGGCGGGGTTGAAAGCATGAGCCGCGCCCCCTACCTGAATGACCATTTGCGACAGGGGAATAAGTACGGCCACATACAAGTGCGCGATGCGCTGCAACACGACGGCCTATGGTGCAGCTTGTGTGATTGGGGCATGGGCAACGCGGCAGAATTCATCGGGCGGCAACTCGAAGTTACCCGCGATGAGATGGATGCCTTTGCGCTGCGCAGTCATCAATTGGCTGCCGAAGCCACCGACAACGACCGATTCAAAACTGAAATCGCACCGGTCACGGTCAAGACACGCAAAGGCGAAGTCATCATTGACGCCGACGAACCGATTCGGCGCGACACATCGCTCGAAGCATTGGCAAAGCTGCGCCCGGCCTTTGAAGACGACGGCAGCGTCACCGCCGGTAACGCGCCGGGCATGAACGACGGTGCGGCGGCACTCGTCGTCAGCAGTCGCGAGTATGCCGAGACGTACAGCCATCAACCGGCAGCCCGCATCGTCGGTTATGCACAGGCAGCCGTCGAACCGGCGTGGCTTTTCTATGCGCCCGTCAAGGCGATTCCCCTCGCGCTAGAACGCGCCGGTTGGTCAATCGATGATGTCGATCTGTTTGAACTCAACGAAGCCTTCGCCGCACAAGTGTTGGCGGACATCAAAGGCCTCGAACGCGACGGCTATCATCTACCGATGGAGAAACTCAACGTCAACGGCGGCGCGATTGCACTCGGTCATCCGTTGGGCGCAAGTGGCGCCCGCGTCCTCGTCACATTGATTCACGCGCTGCAAAGTCGCGGCCTCAAGCGTGGACTGGCAGCGTTATGTCTCGGTGGCGCAGAGGCCGTCGCGTTGGCCGTTGAATTGTGCGACTAAGCGACCCACGACTTGACACATCAATCCGCACACATATACTGCGAAGGCACAGTTCGTTGTAAGCTGTGCCTTTGTCATGCTTGTGAGTGTATCCATACCATATGAAAGCAACCTTTCGTCATTATCTGCAAGATTTCGATTTCGGTTATCTCGTCGCGGCGCTGCTGCCGTTGATTGGCATCTTGCCGACGCTCGGTGACGGCATCATCGAGACAGCCGACGGCCCGCTCCACATTCAGCGTATCTCGGCGATGATAACGATGCTCGGCGATGGCAATTTGTGGCCGCGTTGGGTGCCGTGGTTTCATCTCGGTTACGGCTATCCGATCTTCAATTTTTATGCGCCGGGCACCTTCTACTTGAGCGGTATCATCGGACAATTCGGCATCAGCGCGAACACGGCTTTTGTCATCGTCACGACGTTGGCGTGGATCGTCGGCAGCGTCGGCATGTATCGCTTAGCGCGAATCTTTCTGCCGGGACGTGCGGCGATTCTGGCGGCGATGATGTGGGCGTATGCGCCATCGCGTTTATTTGAAGTCTGGGATCAAGGCAGTATGCCGCAAATGATGGGCGCGGCCTTGATTCCGTGGGTGTTCATGGGCGCATGGTTGGTGACACAGCAACCCACTCGGCGACATGTTGTCGCCCTCGCGCTGCCACTCGCCGGAGTCGTCCTCAGTCATCAACCGATGACATTCATCACGGCGCTTTATGTCGGGGCGTTGGTCGTCATCTTGTCGTATTGGGCGGGGCGGCAACATCCCGGCACACTGCGCAAACGTTTGCTTTACAGTTTCGGCGGGTTATGCCTCGCCGGTGGGCTGACGGCGATTTTCTTGCTGCCGGTGGCCGCAGAGTTACAATATGTACAGGCGTCACGCGGTGCGGAAGATACGGTTGAATTTCTGCGCAGTCAGTTCTTGAGCGCCGAGGAGTTGTTCATGCAACCGCCGGTGATCGATCTCGCAGACATTCGCTATGAATTACCGACGACACTGGGGCCAATGGCTGGGCTGCTTGGTCTCGTCGGTATCAGCGCTCTACTGCGCAAACGTCACTTCGCAATCGCCGCGTTATTGACCGCCGGGATCTTTTTCACGCTGTTCATGCTCACCGAAATCTCCATCACCGTCTGGACGGAAATTCCGTTCTTTCAACAATTGCGCTTTCCTGAGCGCTTCTTGCGGGCGGGCGTCGTCGTATTCGCGCTGGCCGGTGGCGCGAGTCTTCTGCTCATCCCACGTCGTTGGCAAGCGTTGTGGCTGGCGGGCAGCATGACGGCGGTTTTGCTCTCGGCTGCGCCGTTGATGTACCCGATACAAGCGCCGCTCACGATTGAGGCGAATAACCCATTGGACGAGATTCTGTGGGAAGAAGATGAGCGCGTTTGGGGCACGACGAGTTATGATGAGTTCGACCCGATATGGGGTGAGCATATTCCCCTTGTGCGCGTCGCCGAGAGCAGCGTTTACCGCGACAATCCGTACAGCATCGTCGTCCGCCCGACAGATATACTCGAACAATGGCCGGATTTACAGGCCGAGCAAATCGCGGCAAAGACCATACGAATACAAACGACTAGCGCGAGACCGGTGCGCTTCCATCAATATTATTTTCCGGGTTGGAAAGCGTGGCTCGACGGTGAGCCGACTGAAGTCTATGGCGAAGATGAATTCGGCTTGCTGACGGTCGACGTCCCGGCGGGTGAGCACACCGTCACGCTCAATTACGCGGGGACGACCGCGCAAAGAGCAGGCACAGCGATGACGCTGCTCAGTCTCGGCATTGTGGCGCTGCTCATCATCAGCGGCCGCCCCATGCCACAACAGCCCGCGACACAACAAAAGCTCGAATCGAGATGGGGAATTGCTATCGCGGGCGCCGTCGCCTTGCTCGCCTTGGTCAACGCGCTGTACATTTCACCCAACACGACGCTCTTCCGGCGACAATCGCCACCCGACTCGCCGGTCGGGATGGCGCATGAAGTCAATGTGCCGTTTCGCATGGGCGATGATGAAATCATGCTGCTCGGTTACACCATCGAACAGGAGTCCGTCAAGCCGGGCGAAAAACTCGACATCACATTATTCTGGCGGGCACAAAATGTCATCGAAGGTCGTTACCGGTCGCGCGTGCAACTCGTCAATCTCTCCGTTTCTGAAGCATGGGCGGTCAGCGAACCGCCTGTTCCCGGCGGCGGCAACACCAACGGACACGCGCCGGACAAATATTTCTCCGACCCACATCAACTGCACGTCTTCGAGACGGCGCAACCTTATGTTGGACGCATCATGGTGCAGATGGTCGAAAAATACGATGGCATTCCCCTCCTGCTGCCGGATGGGTCTGACCGTTTGATACTCGATACCATCATCCGCATTGAAGGCGACAGCGAAGCGGTCAGCACACGAGTCGATTATCAATTTGCAAATCAACTCAGCCTACAGTGTATCTCAAGCGTTTATGACGATGGCGTGCTTCAAGTTGATTTATTCTGGCATGTACAAAATTCGCCGGAGCATGATTACGTCGCCTTCATTCACGCACTTGATGCCGACGGCGCTATCGTGACGCAATTCGACGGCCCGCCGCTCAATGGTGATTACCCGACATCGTTTTGGCGCGAGGGACAGTCACTCGCCGACCATTACACACTCGCGACAGATGAGCCTATCGATTCGATTGGCATCGGTCTCTATCTGCCGGATACGCTTGAGCGCTTATCAGTCACGCATGACGGTGTCCCGGTGCAAGACAATCGCATCATCCTGCCGATTGCGGAACAATCATGCGTGCCCTGAAATCATCATCATCTTTCGACCGGCTGACGCTGTTGCTCATATTGGCAATCGCAGCGCTGACGCGATTGACCTCGCCCGGCATTGTCGAATTTTTACACGATGAAGCCATGCTCTCGTTACTAGCGCTCGACTTTGTGGACGGCGGTGCCATCCCGACAACCGGCATCCCGTCGTCGGTCGGCATTCCCAATCCGCCGATAAGCGTGTACATCATGGCGCTTCCTTATGCCATCACAAACAATCCACTTGTGGCGACGATGTTCATCGCGGTGCTGAATGTCATCGGTGTGGGATTGTTATGGTCGCTTGCCCGGCGCTCCATCGGTCGAATGGCGGCGCTGTTGGCCGCGATGATTTACGCGCTCAACCCGTGGGCGATTTTGTACAGCCGCAAAATATGGGCGCAAAATTTTCATACGCCGTTTGTATTGTTGGGGCTGATGCTCGGTTTATACGGCTTCGTCGAGGGCAAACGATGGGCGCAGGTGTTGACGCTGCCCGTATTGATACTCGCCTTTCAGATTCATTTCGCGGCATGGGCGTTGCTGCCGTTATATGCGTGGTTTTTGTGGGTAGGGCGCAAACACATCAGGCGAAAAGCATTTGCCACAAGCATCGTTTTGGCTGCCCTAGCCTTGCTGCCTTATGCCGTCGGCGTATACGAAACTGCGCAAGAAAATCCTGATTTATTCACAGACGAATTCAAAGCGACAGGCGAAGATGGTCTATCACTCAATGCTGATGGCTTGACATTCATGACGCGCCTCGCGACCGGTCGCGAAGTCGAAACGTGGTCGGCACCGCAACAACAAGACGAATTACGCGAAGCAGTGGGGATCGGCACAACAATATGGTATAGCCTCATCGTGTTGATAGTCATCGGCGCAGCGACGCTCATCAGACAGCATCATCGCCTCGCAACGCTCATCATGCTGTGGGCATTGCTGCCACTCATCATCTTCACGCCGACATGGACGGAAGTCTTCCCGCATTACTTCATCGCGAGTATCCCGGCGACGGCCTTACTCGCGGGCGTCGGCGCAGCATGGATATTACGACAAGTGCGTGACCATCGCGCCGGGCAAGTCATCATTCTCGGCGGACTCGGCGTCGTTCTCATCACGCAAGCCTTGTGGTGGCAAGGATTCCTCGATTATGTCGATACAACCGAGACACCGGGCGGCTTCGGCACGCCGTTGCACTATCTGCTCGATGTGCGCGACACACTCATGGAACAAGATGATGTGTTGATTGTCAGCGATGGCTTTGACATTCTGCTCGACCAAGAACCGGCGATATGGTCGGTCATGCTGCACGACGAGGCGAGTTGTATCCGCACAATCGCGGATGATGGCGTGGCGATTTTCCCGGCGCATCCATTCGCCGCGGCCATCGCACCGAATGCCCCCAACGATGCGGTCGATAATCTCTATGTGGAAGCGGGGGCGCAAGCATTCCCCATACGTCCCGGTGCGGATGAGTACACAATCAGCATCTTCGACTCATCACCCGAATGGCACGGCCCGCTATTGACGCCGATTGAGCCGGTGCAATTTGGCAATGGCGTGCAACTCACGGGTTATCATCTGACTGATGACCGCATGTATCTTGAGTGGCATTTGCCCGGCAGAGGCGATGCCGATTATCATTACTTCGGGCATTTTCT
>RFIA01000288.1 GCA_003695675.1 Chloroflexota bacterium | reverse complement strand
TTGTGTTGACATTTCATAGATTGATGCGGAATCAAGTGACGCCAACGCAGAGCAATCGTTCCGTTGGGGCATTGCGTGCAATGCCCTGAAGGGTTTAGCTTGCTAAACCCCAACGATTGTCCCCTATTTTTGCATCAAAGCGCAAATGTCAACAGAGCCTAATAAAATGTCTAATCACAATTAAGGAGTTCACAAAATGGCAAGTTTGAAACACTCAACACACAGCGTCACTATTGAAGCCCCGTTTGATGTGGCGTGGAATTATTTGAGCGAGTGGCGTAACCAAACCGAATGGGCGACGAAGTTCGTGCTGGCTGTTCGTCAGGAAGGCGACCAGATCTTCATGACGACACCCAATGGTGAAGTGCCAATTACATGGCAAACCAATCGTGAACACGGCACCATTGACATCATCTTTCCGGGAGACAGTCTGCTGCCGACCCGCCTGAGTCAGATTGGCGACAGCTTGTTGTACACCTTCACCTTCAGTCTGCCTGTCGATGTGCCCGACCCAGTTTTCGAACAGGGGCAGGCCAACATGGACGAAGAACTCGCCAATCTCAAACGCATCATCGAAGCACGGGCAGCATAAACCCGATTGAGCGTGGGGGCGGTCAAATCCGTCCCCATACGATTATCGTTAGGAGCATTATCATGAACGAGCAAGCACGCATCAAGGCCGCCATCAACGGCGACAAACAGGCACTTGAAGCATTGATTGAAGGTGTGCGCGATGACCTGTACAATCTTGCTGTACGTATGTTATGGCATCCCGAAGATGCTGAAGATGCCACACAAGAAATCCTCGTCAAGATCATCACCAAATTGAGCACATTTCATGGCGACAGCAGCTTCAAAACATGGGCGTGGCGTGTGGCCGTCAACCATCTGCTCAACACCCGTAAGCGGCGCAGCGAACAACAAAATATGACATTCGATGCAATGGCTGAAGAGTTAGACACATTCTTAGCCGCCGATACGCTTCCAGTTGAGTCGGCGGTGCAGCGAAAGCTGTTGATCGAAGAAGCAAAGATCGGCTGTATGCAAGCGATGCTTTTATGCCTGAAACGCGAAGAACGCGCCGCCTATGTGCTCGGCGATATTTTTGGCATCACTGATCAGGAAGGGGCAGCTGTTTTTGAGATCAGCCCAGCAGCCTACCGCAAACGTCTCAGTCGTGCCCGCCAGCGCATCCGCGACTTTATGAATCGCAAATGCGGTTTGTATAATGCTGATAATCCATGTCGTTGTTCGCGGCGGGTGCAAACCAATATCGTGCAAGGCCGTATCAACCCCGACAAGATGTTGTTCGCACAGCAAGGTGAAGACGCTACCGTATTGGCCGGTATCGCTCAGATGGATGAGATTGAACGCTCCGGTGCGTTGTACCGCACACATCCAATTTATCGTTCACCGGAGGTATTGCATGATGTGCTCGCTATGGTTGACAATCATGAATGACGCCAATTTCGCGTTGTGCTAGCAGATCAAAGACTCTCCTCAACCTCCCAGCGAATCACAAAGCGTTCAACCAAGGCCACGACCGAGAAAAACAAAATCCCGACCAGCGCCGAAGCGACAATCGCCGCCCACAAACGCGGTGGCGATTGATTGTAAAATTGCGTGAAGTTGAGAATCGCGATGCCGAGACCGTCTTGAATGCCCGACGGCAGCTCGCCGATAATCGCGCCGACGACGCTCGCCGTCGCCGAAATTTTGAGCGCGGTGAAGATTTGCGGCAGCGCATTCGGCAAGCGCAGCTTGAACAAAATCTCCCACTGCGATGCGGCATACGTCTGCATCAATTCGAGCGATGTTTGCGGCACCGACGTCAACCCGCGCAATGTGTAAATTGTCACCGGGAAAAATGTCAGATAAGCGGCGATAATCGGCACAGCCAATGACGGCACACCGGCGTTGCGCATCCAAATGACGACCATCGGCGCAATCGCCAGAATCGGCACGGTCTGTGATGCGATCACATAGGGCAGCACACCGCGCTGCATCAAAGACGAATGCGCGAACAAGACCGCCAAGATAAACCCGATGACAGCGCCAATCGCGAAACCGAGCACCGCCTCGCCGAGGGTGAATGCGCCAAATTTGATCAATTCTTGAATCAACGGTGGGCCATTGCGTTGTGCCGGTTCGCCAAATGCTTTAATGATGTCATACGTGTGGGGTAATTTGGTATTGTTGAAAATACTCAGGTTGATGGTTGAGCCGAACAAACCGATTTCATAATTGTTCGCGCGTCCGAATAACTTCAACCCTTCCCACAACAGGACAAAAATCACCACCAGCAAAAATGAAATCACATAAGTGCGATAAGCCGAACCCTCGCCAGAGGCCGTTTCGACACGTTGCAACGGTTCGTCGGGTGTTGTGCGTTTATCAACTGCTTGCGCCATCAGCATTCATCCATCAGGGCTGCACAAAAATTATTGTCGCTCCATTGTATAGCCCAATGGCGTTTCTGACAACAAAATAATGGAAACCGAGATGCAAAAAGATTCGATG
>RFIA01000287.1 GCA_003695675.1 Chloroflexota bacterium | reverse complement strand
GGCATCCATGATGCGGATGACCTGCCGCATCGTGGCTTCAAGTCATTGTTGCGATTTATGCGATGGTATCGCCCGCGCTATATGCTACACGGGCATGTACACACATGGGACAGGCGAACAATCGTCGAAACACAATATTACGGCACACAAATCTTGAATATCAATCCGATGACTATATTGGATATTGAACCAAGACCGTGAGGCCAAGCATATACATCAATTGATCTTTCAAAAAGGATGGTTATGACACACCAAGCGTTCATCTTAAGCGATACAGACACACAGCGCGTCGAAGTTGTGCTGGCTGAAGGTATGAGGCATTATGAAGAAGCATATCGGGCATTTCTCGAACAATATCCGCAATTCAAAGAAACCCTCGCTTTAGATACATTGCGTGAACAAGAATATAATCGTTTAGATCAAACGCGACAAATTTATCTCGATTACACGGGTGGCGGATTATACGCCAAATCACAACTCAAACAGCACACAGAGATGCTCTTAAAAGGCGTTTACGGCAATCCGCATTCTTCCAATCCAACATCGTTGGCGTCGACGATGTTGGACGATGAAGCGCGTCAATATGTTCTGTCGTTCTTCAATGCCGACCCCGAAGAATACATGGTCATCTTCACGCCGAATGCAAGTGGCGCATTGCGTTTGGTTGGCGAATCGTATCCCTTTGAGGATAACGGGCAGTATCTGTTGACATTCGATAATCACAACAGCGTCAACGGAATCCGTGAATTTGCTTATCATAAAAATGCGCCGGTCATCTATACGCCGGTTGTCCCGCCCGATATGCGCATTGATGCAGACGCCCTCCTTGCGAATCTCGACAAAGCCATACCGAATGGCAACAACTTATTCGCCTACCCCGCTCAATCCAATTTTTCGGGCGTGCAACATTCGCTTGAATGGGTCGAAATAGCCCAAGCAAAAGGATGGGATGTCATCCTTGATTCGGCAGCGTTCGCGCCGACGAATCGCCTCGACCTGAGCGTCGTCAAAGCGGACTTCATTCCATTGTCGTTCTACAAAATATTCGGTTATCCAACCGGCATCGGCGCGTTGATTGCACGACGATCAACGGTTGAGAAATTGCGGCGGCCGTGGTTTGCGGGCGGCACCATCACCGTCGCCTCGGTGCAAGGTAACGCGCACTTCATGGCCGAAGACTTCGCCGCATTTGAAGATGGCACGGTTGATTATCTAAACTTGCCCGCCGTCAAGATTGGCCTTGAGCATATCCAAAAGGCTAACATCGAAGTCATCCATGAGCGAGTCACTATGTTGACAGATTATTTGCTCAAGCAACTAACGAGCTTGAAACACGACAATGGAAGCACGCTGATAAAAGTATATGGCCCCGTCACGACAGAAGCGCGTGGCGGTACGATTGCCTTCAACTTCTATGATCCGGATAACATTATTTTTGATTTCCAGATCATTGAAGGTCTAGCAAGTGCAGCCAATATTTCATTGCGAACCGGATGTTTCTGCAATCCGGGCGCCGGTGAACTCGCGCTGAATATAACAAAAGTTGAAATTGACGCCTGCTTTGCAGACAAAGACCGCATGACATTCGAGCAATTTGCCATTGCAATGACTTCCACTGGCAATAACCAAGAGGTCGGCGCGGTACGTATCTCGGTCGGCATCGCGACGAATTTCAAAGATGTGTATACATTTGTACAATTTGCGCGGTCGTTTTTGAATGTCAAATCGCAAGGGCTGCTGTTTTCTGCCGACAGCGCTTGAATATCTACATCAAAATTGAAACGGTGACAGATAGATAAAAATGCAACAAATAGGGTAAACTATAAACTAATCTTCACATTCAGCAAATCAAATTGTGATAGCAATAATCATTAAGGAATAGAAGGAATAGGCATACTGATTATGTGGGATCGTTATTACAGCGCAGCATCGGTCACTGAGGTGCTTGAATTATTAGCCGAATATGGTGAACGGGCACGGATCATCGCCGGTGGAACTGATATTTTGATTGAACTTGAACGCGGACAACGACTAGGTGTCGATATATTGATTGACATCACACGGATACCAGGTCTCGATCAAATTACATTGCACGGCGACGCGATTCGGCTTGGGCCATTGGTGACGCATAATCATGTCGTCGGTAGCGCATTGATTGTGGAGCGCGCCCTGCCGCTTGCACAAGCATCGTGGGAAGTCGGTGCGCCACAAATTCGCAATCGAGCGACCGTCGCGGGCAATCTGATTACGGCTTCTCCCGCAAACGATACGATTACGCCACTGATGGCACTCGGCGCTTCGGTGACGCTTGCATCGTTACAAGGTGAACGCAGTGTGCCGTTATCGCAATTTTATACCGGCCTGCGGCAAACAGTGATGCGCCCCGACGAAATGCTCACCGCCATCACATTCCCCGCAATGTCACAAAATGAGCGTGGTATTTTTCTCAAGCTCGGATTGCGCCGGGCACAGGCGATTTCGGTGGTGGATGTGGCCGTCGTGCTGGCTTTCGACGGCGATGTTGTTTCCCACGCTGTCATCACATTAGGCAGCGTCGCCCCGACGATTATCCGCGCACCGGTCGCCGAACGATCCTTGATTGACAATACCCTGTCCACCGAAACCATCGCGGAAGCGGCACGCCTAGCTGCAACCACGCCATCCCCGATTGACGATGTTCGTGGCACAGCTGCGTATCGCACGGAGATGATAAGGGTGCTGGTCTCGCGGGCGCTACGCGCATTAGCAGACAACGCCCAAACAGCAAACTGGCCGCACGATCCGGCTATGTTGTGGGGTGTAGATGCCGCAATTGTCAAAAACCGGCTGCCACAACAACAACGACACGACACGAACGCGCCGATTGAAACGACCATCAACGGCGAAAAGATGACTATCGAAACTGGGCAAAATAAAACACTGCTCGACTTCTTGCGCGACGATGTTGGTTTGCCCGGCACAAAAGAAGGATGTGCTGAGGGCGAGTGTGGCGCTTGCACGGTATTTCTCGACGGGGCGGCGGTCATGGCGTGTATGGTACCGGCACCCCGAGCACATCATGCTGAAATTGTGACGATTGAAGGACTCAGTAAAAATGGCGCTTTGCACCCTATACAAAAAGCATTTATCGAAACGGGCGCCGTACAGTGTGGATTCTGCACACCAGGTTTTTTGATGGCGGGCGCGAAATTGCTGGAAGAAAAGCCGCATCCAACCCGTGAACACATTCAGCAAAGCATCACGGGGAATTTGTGCCGGTGTACAGGTTATTTCAAGATCATTCAGGCCTTTGAGGAGGCCAGTAAAAAGGCATAATTCAGGAGATTGTCAAAATGCCAAAACAAGCAGCGAAGAAAGGCACCAACAAAGCGTTATGGCCTGTGCTCGGTCTTTTTATGGCCGCGTCGCTCGGCGTCATTTCGTGGTTCACTGCGCCTACCATCAAAACATTGATGGTGGACAATGTCGCCAAGTTCAGAGGGAACGAGTTGCCCGAAGACCAAATGCAGGCGCTTTTCGCGGGGGTTATTTTCATCGTCCTGCTCGGAATCACTGGTTTATTGCTTGCGGTCACAATACCGCGAGACAAAGATGCGAAGCTCAGTTCGCACAAACAAATGATGAAAGACCGCAAAGCAATGATTGCGGAACGCGAAGCGAAAAAGCGCCGCCGCCGGATGGTTGAACGAGAAAATCGCAAATATTGATCTCGCTGTCCCATCCATCAATTTACTGCTATTTTGCCGTTATTGTTATTTAAGGAGGTGGACACATCGACCGGACTGTACCTAGAACAGGCAGCGAAGAAATTGAATTGTATATGCGCACGTATTATTCGCTGCTGCGTTCTACAAACCCCATTCAAATCGATACGTTGATTGAAAGCCACACGGCTATTGACTCGTCACTGCATATTTATGCTCGCGAACCATGGCCGGACGCCTCTGCGTTGGTTTATAACAGCTTGCGCCTGCCAAGCTGCATCACAGATGTTGACAATGTCATCGTCGGCCAACTTGAAAAAGCATTCATCGACAATGGCTACGGTGATGTGGCGCAATGGGAACGCGCTTACGCACCCGGTCGGCGGCGGCGTGTTCATTTCGACGGCAAAAACACATTGGCCGTCTTCATTGCGAGTCGCTCTGACATTGACGACCTTGTGCCGATGTTGACGGCTTACCAAATTGAGTGGAACAAGTTGCATGCTATCCTAGTTCGGAACGATGAACTCCGCCAATTCGTTGCCGAAAATACCGCACGCACACATCCCATGTCCGAAGACGATGCGCTCTTTCTCGCTGAGCAGCTCGGACTCGACATTGAAGAATTGCGCCGTATCGAAACCGTGTGGTTGCCGGGATTTTTCGCAACGCTCAACAAAATGGCGGCGACAGAAAAACATTTTCGCTTGCAACTTCTGGCCGGGTCATTGGCGGACTATCGGCGAGCGACTCATTATTGGTGGCATTACGTCAATTCGCAACTCGGCGAGGATATTGATCTCGGCGACCGACCGGTTTATTTTGTGTCGAGCAATACTCATTCGATTGTCAATTTGCTGACCGGTTTCGCCCGCCGCGAAGAGAAAACGCTGATGGATTATGTTCGGTCGCAGGGGCACGAAGATTTATTGGCCGAGTATGATGCAGCTCGACAGACAGACGAATCGGCAGGAATACTCGACAACTTTCTATATTATGTTCTCAAGAAGTATCTCGAAGATAACGGCCACAGCGCCCGGCAACAACTGCAAACCGACGAAAAAACACTCGGCATCACCCGTATCGTCAGCCAACGCGGTTTCGAGATCGAAACACAAATCATTGAAATCAGCAAGTTGCGCTCCGATTGGCTCGACCCGCGCTTGTGTGAATCGGGTGACGAGAGCATTTTGGCGAAAAGTGACGCGCTGATTATCAACATCGATTATCCACTGGGATTGGCGGCTTACGAAGTCTTGACGCGCGTGACCGAAAGCGCAGGAAAATTGCTCGGTGTTTATGTCATGGGCAAGGCGGCGACGTTGAATGCTCGCATCGGCGATTTGATGATCCCGAATGTCGTTCATGATGAGCATTCACAGAATACTTATCTGTTCGACAATTGCTTCTCCGCCGCCGATGTCGCGCCTTATATGACCTACAGCAACAGCACCGTCCTTGACAACCAAAAAGCCATCAGCGTGCCGGGAACCTTTTTACAAAATGCGCGTTATATGACGGTCTTCTATCATGAAGGTTATACCATTATCGAGATGGAAGCTGGGCCGTATCTGTCATCGATCTACGAAGCGATACGCCCAAAGCGGCATCCACAAAATGAAATCGCAACACTCTATAATGCGCCGTTTGACATTGGCTTCTTGCATTACGCTTCGGACACGCCGCGCAGCAAGGGCGAAAATCTCGGCGCACGCAGTTTGCGTTATGCCGGGATGGAATCGACGTATGCCAGCGCAGTTGCGATTGTGAGCCGCATTCTGCGGCAAGAAGCCAAACGGCTTCGTGAAAACAAACAAACCGTTCCGCTAGGTGGTATTTAATTTTGCTTGATTAGATTTTGCGTAAAGGTAATTCGCTGTGCCACGAAATAAAATGATCGGTCAATCAATGACTCGCATTGATGCACTCGGCAAAGTAACCGGTGAGACTCCTTATCCCGGCGACATCAATTTAGAAGGACAGCTGTGGCTGAAAATGCGCTTCAGCGACCGAGCACATGCTCGCATCACGGCGATTGATACTTCACAAGCCGAGGCGCTGCCCGGTGTCGTCGCCGTCTTTACCGCGAAGGATGTCCCGGTCAATGAATACGGTCTTGTCATAAAAGATCAACCAGTAATTTGTGGCCCCGGCAGCGATATGCCCGGTTCGGACATCGTGCGAACATATATGGATTGTGTCGCCGTCGTCGTCGCCGAAACAGACGCGATTGCTGCCAAAGCTGTCAAATTAATCGATGTAACTTACGAAGACTTACCGGCTGTGTTCGATATGGAAGCAGCGATGGAAGACGACGCGCCGCAACTCCATGCCGACAGCCCGAACAACATCATTTGCCATTATCGCATCCGCAAAGGTGATATGGAGGCCGGTTGGTCACAGGCAGACGTCGTCGTCGAAGGAGTCTACGAAACGGGTTATCAAGAACACGCTTACCTGCAACCGGAAGCGGGACTCGGTTATATCGATGAAGAAGGCCGCGTGACCGTCATCGTCGGCGGGCAGTGGGTGCATGAAGACCAAGAACAAATTTACCATGCGTTGGGGCTGCCACCGGAACAGGTGCGCGTGATTTACCCGGCTATTGGCGGCGCATTCGGTGGGCGCGAAGATATGTCGGTGCAGATTGTGCTCGCGCTTGCAGCGTGGAAATTGCAACGTCCGGTCAAGACGATATGGAGTCGCGAAGAGTCGATTCTGCATCATCACAAGCGGCATCCGATGCGCATTTATTCCAAGTGGGGCGCGACAAAAGATGGCAAAATCGTCGCCGCCGAAGCGAAAGTGATTGGCGATGCGGGCGCATACAATTACACGTCGAACAAAGTGCTCGGCAACACAAACTTGATGGTCACTGGCCCGTATGAAATCGACAATGTGCATGTCGATACGTATGGCGTTTACACGAACAATATTCCGTGCGGCGCATTTCGCGGTTTTGGCGGGCCACAGGGCGCATTCGCCGCCGAAGCTCAAATGAACAAATTAGCCGAAGCGCTCGGCATGGATCCGGTTGAAGTGCGCATGAAAAATGTGTTGCGCGAAGGCAGCCTCTTAACTGTCGGGACTCCCCTGCCGAAAGGCGTGACCATTCCACAAGTCGTCGAGGCGTGTGCTGAAGAAAGTTACTGGCGGCGCGGCGATGGCGCGTGGCATCTCAACCGCCCACCGCAACCGGACAACCCCGCCCTACGGCGGGGGATTGGCTTCGCGTGTGGCTTCAAAAATGTCGGCTTCAGCTTTGGATTCCCAGAACAAAATTGGGCGACGATTGAATTGCATGGCGGCGCGGAAATCGAAGAGGTCATCGTGCGACAGGCGGGCGCGGATGTCGGGCAAGGTGCGCACACCGTCTTCGTTCAAATGACGGCTGAGGCGGTCGGCGTGCCGGTCGAGAAGGTGCGCCTGCTCACTCACGACACCGCAAAGACGCAAACGTCCGGCAGTTCGTCTGCATCGCGGATGACATTCATGTCCGGCAATGCGATACGTGGCGCGGCACAACAAGCACTCCAATTATGGCAAGACGAAGAACGCCCGGCGATTGCAACCTATCAGTACAAACCGCCGAAGACGACACCGTATCATCCCGAAACCGGCGAAAGCGAACCGAATTTCGCCTACGGTTATGTCGCCGAAGCAGTTGAAGTCGAAGTCGATATTGAAACCGGGCATATTCATGTCATCAAAGTCGTCTGCGCCAACGATGTCGGCGTGGCGATCAACCCGCAACAAATCACCGGACAAATCGAAGGCGCGATTGTGCAGGCGCAGGGGTATGCCATCATGGAGCACCTCATCTCAAATGAGGGCAAAATCCAAAATCCGTTTCTCTCAACGTATCTGATTCCAACGGTCTTGGATGTCCCAACAGAAGTAAAGTCTGTTGTGCTAGAATTGGCAGACCCGCGCGGGCCGTGGGGGGCGCGTGGCATGGCCGAAATGCCCTTCATCCCGCTTGCGCCCGCAATCACTGCCGCCGTCCATGACGCGACCGGCGTGTGGTTCGACGAAATTCCGATGACGCCCGACCGCGTTGTGACAAAATTACGGGAGCACGGTATTGGCATTCTTTGAGCATGTGTTGATTGTGGTGCGCGGTGGCGGCGACCTCGCAAGTGGCGTGGTCTATCGCTTGCATCGTGCGGGTTTCCCGGTTGTCGTAACCGAGTTGGAAACGCCGTTATTCGTCCGCCGCGCGGTCAGTTATGGCGAAGCGGTTTATAGCAACAAGATTACAATCGAAGGTGTCACCGCCCGTCTCGCCAATTCGATTGATACAGCACGCGAGATGTTG
>RFIA01000286.1 GCA_003695675.1 Chloroflexota bacterium | reverse complement strand
TCGGCAACGCCAACTGCCACGCCGACCGCCAGTATGACACACACACCGAGTCACACACCATCCCCGACCGCCACACGTTCCATCGAGGCGCAACTCGGCCTGAATCCACTCAGCGATGCCGGTCATGGGATGCCGCCGGATGCAACATTGCGGATTATCGCGGCTGATGATACGGTGACACCCAATGGTACGCCGGTCGAACCGCGCACGACATTTGCCGCCGGTATCGACCGCATTTATTTTTTCATCAGCTTTGCCGGGATGCAAGACGGCCTTTTGTGGTCGGCGATTTTATTTCGCGACAATGAGCCGGTCGTCGGACAAACACAAACGTGGGATACTGGGGATGAAGGGTCGAGTTTCTTCTTTCTCGACGGGCAGCCGATATTTCAACCCGGAGCATACGAAGCTCGTTTATATGTTGGCGATGAGCAAGTCGATAGTTTCGATTTTCTCATCGAATCGAACGATAATTAAACCCGCGCCATCTCGAAAAGTTGGTTTTTTGTTGTAACATTATTGCAAGATACACTTAACGAATCGGCGAGGAAAGTTCATGTAAACTCGTAACGGTGCGGTTTATTGACACAATATCAGTTCGCTAAATGAACTACTGGTTGCACATTGTGTTATAATTTGTATGATTTATACCAATATGGGCACTGGATCCACGAGAAGTACAACGATGCAACATTAAGACGTCAAAACCGTAACTTGTTTTATAAGTATATCTCGGTCTTCTATGTCTTGACGATATCGGTTCTGTTCATAATTTGCTCAACTTGGAACAGGTGAGCAATTATCACGATTCAAACTCTAGCCGCGAATTTGAGGTTTTATGACACATCTGGCACTGGCAGTAGACGACGACGAACACATTCTCTTTATATATGACCGGGTGCTGTCCAAAGTGAATTTCGAGGTACTCCAAGCTACAGATGGCAGCGAAGCGATTGCGATTCTCGAATCGAATACGCCCAATCTATTATTTCTCGATATGCTATTGCCCCGGGTCAATGGTCGCGAAGTGCTGGCCTTCATCCAAGACAAGCCACACCTTGCCCGCATGTACATCGTCGTTATCAGCGCCCATCCAGAATTTCAGCTTGACGCCCATTTGTATGACGAATTCATGCTCAAACCTGTACGTCCGGGAGACATTCAAAACGCCGCCGAACGCGCGATCACACAATTGATGCGCTAACGATCATGCCAGCAACTGGTGTTGTGTTCACCAACACAACCAGCCGTCAACCTCCCCGATGCGGCTAGAACTTGCTACAATAGATGGTGTAATCTGAATGAGATGTAGTCGGAGTTCACTCATCACATGGCATTTGAATTTGAGGCATTAGTCGGGCATCTATATATTGTCGGCGGGCGGTCTTTGACGATGCTGCCGCCCGGCGCGTTGGTTGAAGTCGCGCCGAAGAAAGCAGCGCGTGGGCGAGAGGCCGATACCTTCTTTGTGCTGGTCTTGCCTTCCGGCGAAACACACGCCTCCGTACAATTTTATGAGCAAATGGCCGCCTCTAGTGCCGACCGTTATTTCAGCAGCTCAGGCAGTGTGACGGCGGGCTTGCGGTCGGTGTTCACATCGCTCAATGAAGATTTGAACGAGCACAATCACACCTCACCAAAACAATATGAAGCCGCCATGATTTGTGCCGTCATGCGTGGCGACGAGTTGATTGTCGGGCGTGTCGGGGCGGGCAGCGCCTTATTTTATAATGGCGCCGAAATCGAAACATTCCCGCCCGATCTGAGCGATGACGATGCCCTTTTCACACCGCCGCTCGGTGTTCAACCGTTGCCCGCATTTAAGATGAAGAGTTTTGATCTGCGTGCCGGTGCGCGTTTATTGCTCTCCGACGCTTCGCTTGCCGATTTGAATCGTGAGCAATTGGAGGAAGTCATCCGTGCTAGAGCGATTGACGCCGTGTTGAGCGGGTACGAGACACTCGCCACCCGGGCGACCTTGATGGCGGTTGAATTCGTGCCGCCCGAAGTCCCCGCCGTTATCGGCGTGCCAACCGGCGATTCGACGGCGGCAGTCGCGGCTGTTGATGCGGCCGCGGCGGGCATTGATCTCGACAAAGTACCGACCAGCGGGGCCAGATATATGATCGACGGGGCGGGCATCACGCTCCGCAAGAGTGTCGGTCGTATCGCGCTCATCTTGTCAAAAATTGCCGGTTTATTGGGGAAAATGCTCGACCGCTTATTGCCAGATGCCGAAGAAAACCAGAAAAGCCTGTTGTCTTCACCGCTCGCTACGGGGACAGTCGTCTTCGTGCCGATTGCGGTTGTCGTTGCCGTTTTGATTTTATGGCTCGCGGGGACGGGGCAGAGCGAGTTTGAATTGTGCGTGCAAGAGACAACGCAAACGGCGAGCATCGCACGTAATATCGCCTTCGATGATGTCGAGGGGACATTGGCCGCGTGGAATGCCGTCATCGGCGAAGTCGAGCGATGTGAGCGCATTCGCCCGCAGGGCGACCCGATTTTAACGGCGATGCGTTCCGAAGGACAAGCGATTATCGACCGCTTGTTCAGCATCGACCGGCGCGAAGCCCGGCCACTCGCCGCTTTCAACAATGCGGCATTAAAACGCATCGTCATTCAAGGACTCGACTTGTTCGTGCTCGACGACCGCAACGATCTCGTCTATCGCACGACGCTGGCGACCGATGGCCTCAGCGTCGTCGCCAACAGCCAACAAGCCTTCCGTAATATGCGACGCGGCGCGGCGGTCGGCGGCAACATCATTCAAGACATCATCGACATCACATGGGCGGACAACGGCGGCGGCACCACCCGCGAAAATGTCCTCGTCGCAGTTGATCGCAATGGCGTTGTGGTGGACTGCTCGCCGCGCGTGCAAGACTCGTGTGGCGCACAAGTTTTGCTCGGCAGCGAAAATTGGGCCGAGCCGGTCGCCGCGACATTCTGGCAAGGACGACTCTACATCCTCGATCCCGGTCGCGATCAAATTTGGCGCTATGAACCGTCCGGCAGTTCGTATCCCAATCCGCCGACCGAATATTTTGCCGGGCAAGATCGTCCGAGCATACGCGGCGCGGTCGATTTTTCGATTGACGATAACGGCTCGATTTATGTGTTATACGAAGATGGGTCGATGCGCAAGTTTCGCTCCGGCGAAGAACAGCCTTTCGGCTTCGCCGCCTTTCCTGATGGGCTGGAGCTGAACCACGCCAATAGTTTTTATCTCAATAACAGTCCGTTCGCGCTCGGTTTGCTCATCATCAATCCAGAGAATCGCACCATTTTTGACACATCGCTAGCCGGGACATTCAACACAAGTTATCGCACATTTGACGAAGACCAATTCGCCTTGATTTCGAGCGTCGCCGCAGATGCCGACAAGCGTGTGATCTACGCGACTTCCGGCAATACGATACTCGCTTTCGAGCGCGCCCCACAGAATTAATCATCCCCAACCATCGTTGAGGACGCGCAGCGCATTCGCGCCGAGCATTTTGCCGATGGCGTCATCGCTGTACTGCACACCGGCGTCATCGCACGCCGACGCGAGATGCCGTGTCAGCCGCCCCATTTCGGACGACTCCTTGAGATCATCCGGCGGATCGCTAAAGCCGTCGAAGTCGGTGCCGATGGCGACATGTTCGATACCCACTTTGTTGACAATATACGCAATCGTTTGAGCGACGAAGTTGAGTCCATTCCTGCGATGCGTTGCGGTCAACCAATAATTCATGAAGATGACGCCGACGACGCCGCCACTTTTCGCGATGCGCTCAAGTTCCCAATCTTCGAGATTGTACGGGTCGGGGTTGAGACCGTAGACACCGACATGCGAGGCGACAATCGGCTTTCGATTGCCCACGATGTCGTAGATTCGCTTGCGGGCCGACGGCGTGCAATGCGCAACATCAATGATGATGCCATGCTCAACCATCTTCTCGACAACTTTTTCGCCGAGCGCGGACAGGCCTTCTGTCAAGTCGCGCTGCGCCTTCTCCGTTCCCAGAAAGAATTGCAAATCTTCAGGAAATGGAAACGTCGACGAGACGAGCCGATTCGGATAAAAATGCGCCAATGTTATCGAAGCGATGCCGCGCTTGGCAAATGCGTCAAGATTGGCCAGCACCTCCGCTTCGACGACTTGCGTTGACTCGCCGCTCGCGCTTGCCTGTCCTTCAAGGCTGTGTGCGCCTTCAATCGTGTGAATCAAGGCAATCGGGCGACTCGCATCCGGTTGCGTGAGCAACGCCTCAAGTTCGGCATAATTGCGGACGAGGGTGACGCCGCGTTGGCCTTTGCCCGGCTTGAATTTCACGACCTCGTCTTCCATGACCTGCAACACATTTTCGGTGGCTTCAAAGTATGGCGGTGCGAGAAATTTGCGCCACAAACCCGGTCGCAAGATACGCAGCAATCGTGCCGCACGAAAATCATCGAATAACGGTTTTTCCGGCACTGTCGCCGCCGAGAGCAACACATCGACCCCGCCATCATTCAACTTAGCGAAGCCAGTCCGCAAATCAAACGGATTGGCAAATGGCACCGCCATCCGTGCGCGACGACCCAAATTGCGATGAAAGAAAGCCGCCTTCATCGACGGATGCGCGTGTATATCAACGACAGTCGCCTTGCGATGCAGCGCCTGCCAATCGCGTGTCTGTGGGTTTTTTAACATGCCGCCCCCTAGCATCAGTGGGAAAATGTACACTTATTGTAGCACATTGGGGGCACATGCGAGATTTCAAAGATGTTACGGGGTGCATTTCAAGTTCGTGCGTTTAACCGGGTTTAACAAGCTAAACCCCAACGAAAAACCGCGCGTTGGGGCAGAGCACGCTCTGCCCCCCCCGCTTCATTATCGGATGCTTTTGCACTGAAGTGAAATGCACCCGATGTTACGCGGCAGAGCGTATTGTCTTGGCGACTTGGCGGTTGAACCGATTATCCCGTCACGGTAATCGGTGTCGCATTCCACACATTGCCGTTGACGCTCGACCACAATTGATTATTGGCCGCATCGAGCGCCCACAACCCGCCGGGAAATTTGACGGCAATCGATGTGATCTCTGCGTCCTCTGCCGGGAGTTCGACACGTTGCCACGCATTGCCGTTGAGCTTATACAGGTCGCCGTCCGCAACCGCGAAGAGATCATCAAACACATCGCGGATTTCTTCGATGGGTTTGCCGTCCGGCAAGGGGAAGGCATCGCTCCACGTTTGATCGACATAATTCCACCGTTTGACGCCTTCTGTCGTCGCGGCCAACAGATTGCCGTCGCTGTCCACCCAAATCGTTTCGACAGGAGCCGGCGCCTCTAACGGACGCCAACTCAAACCGAGATCAATGCTTTGATAGACTTCACTGCCATTTTGTAAGACATGGCTGTGATTGCCGAGCATGACGAATTCAACCGCGTCGTCTTGTGGCGAGGGCACATCGAGCAAACGCACATGGTCAACATCAGAAGCGCGGCTGATTTCGCCATTGCCGAGCGAGAACAGATAACCATGTGTCGAAACGAGGCGGTCTGCTGGTATATCATCAACGCTTATCCATTCGCCATCGCGGAAGGCTTCGAGGCCGCTTGTCGTGCTCACCCACAACGTATCGCGAATATCGAAGTAAGCATCTTGGATTGCCGCATCGACATCGACCGGCTGCCATGTCTCTGTTGAATCATCAGGTTGCAACAAAACACCGTCGCCGGTGATGAGATACGGCAGGTTGTCTTGGCGCGAGAAGACGATCCGGCGCGGCGCGGCGCTGCCGACAGCCGCGGCATTGCTGCTTGTCGCGCTGTTGGTGGTATTACCGGCTGCATTGGCGAGCGCGGCGCGATTTTCCAACGCGATATTGACGGCAGCGGCGTCATCATTCGCTGCATCGGCGTCCGGCGTCGCAGCCGAGACCGCCTCGCCCGAAGCGACGATGCCACTCGCGAAAAACACAACGCCGACGATCACCATCGCCGTTGCGAGTAATACCGGGCCGAGCCGCTGCCGCAAAGCGAAACCCTCCGCTAGCACGACATCCGCCGCTTGACGAGTCGCCTGCGTACCGATGGCTTCATTCGCCTGCATATCCCACAGATGCAGCGCGTTGTCGTTGCCGTAAATCAGCGCAGCATCATTCGAGCCGAAGGCCAGATAATTGACCGGCGCACCGATTGCAGGCAAGTCGGCGACGTGTTCCCACTCATCAGTGTCCCACAGGCTGACTTGTCCGTTCACATCGCCGACAGCGAGCAAAGACGACTCCGGATTGAATGCAACGCTCCACACCGGGACATCGGCCACATCGATCTCAGCGAGGTCTTCGCCCGCTTCCACATCCCACACACGCACGAGACCGGCGTCGTCGCCACTCGCGAGGTACGTACCGCCGGGGCTGAAGGCGACGCACTGCACAGCCGCTTCGTGCCCGGTGAGTGTATGCTGCACTTCGCCGCTCTTCATGTCGGTGATGTCTAATGTGTGATCGTCGCCCATTGTGACGAGCAAACGTCCGTCGGGGCTGAGAGCGACGACAGGCATCGGCGACACAGTGCGCATCGTGCGACCTTTCGCCCTGCTGCGCCCGATAGTCAAATTGTCGATCAAACCGCCGCCGAGAAGCCCCCCGGCGATGATGATGGCGAAACCGGTCAACATCAACACCGGGACGCGACTCGCGCGGACGATATTCGGGTCGGCCAACGCGACCGGCGCGGCGCTTGCCGCTTCGACAGTCGGCGTGAAGTCGGCAATCGTGTCGAACGCATCGGGTCGCGAAACCGTTGCACGAATGCGCCAATCGCCCGGCGTGCTCAGATTCGCGCCACGGACTTTGTAGACACCATCGCCGACATGCTCCGGGCGCAATTCGCTCTCGCCGAGATTCTGATCTTGATTCTCGAAGCGCAACCGAATGCGCGACGCATCTTCAATCGCTTCGCCTTCGTGATTGTACAGAAAGATGGTGAACTCATTCTCGCCGACTGTGCCGGGGAAGATTTGCAAATCGACATGCAGATTGTCGGCTTCGGCATAAAAACCTTCGTAATACGGATTGGCCGCGACTTGCGGCGGTTCGGCAGTGCGGAAGGTTTCGACTTCGAGTCCGGTCGGGATCGCCGTCATGACGCCGACCGCGATGAGCACACCTATTACCAAGCCGATTTCAACACCAACCAAACGGCGCAAGCGCCCGGCCCACACATCTTGCCCATTGCGCAGACCGCGATGGGTGAAGATCATATTGACCGCGGCGAGGATGATGAGCGGAATCATCAACGCGACTTTGACGACCACCATCTGCCCGTATCGCGTATTGAACAAGGCGTCGATTGAGCCGATTTGTAACCATGCGGCATACGTCCCCGTGATGACGAGAATCGCGACCGGCAAACGTGCATAATTCGAGAAATAAGCGACCAGCCGTCCTAATGTCTGCGTGCTGCTGTCGATTGATTTGCGCACCGGAGTGATGATATTGACGAATTGAATCAAGCCGCCGAACCAGACGACCATCGCCAGCAGATGAATATAATCCGCCGCCATCGCCGCGAGGCTGTCGCGTGGTTCGGCTGCTGCATGACTATTGAGCGTGACCGTCAGCAAAATCCACCCACCGGCGAAGAACGCCGTCCAATAAAAGCGTTTGTCGTTGTCACGTGCCAAGAAAATCGCCGCGCCCATGATACCCCACAACACCATGCGCTGCGTCCACAATTCGCCGAAGCGTGTGTTTTGGATGACACTCGTCAACGACGAATTGGCCGCCGCCGCAAAAAGCGACACATCGGCAGCATCGGCGACTTGCAGCAGCAACAGCAGCACGCCCGTGACACCCGTGAATATCCATCCGAGCCAAATCACACGCCGCATCCGACGCTCAACGGCGTCATGCTGCACAGTGATGGCCGGTTGCCAGACGAATAACCAAAAGGCGACACTGCCAACCCCCAACGCAAGACTGACAAAATTCAACCAACGGACGACCGCGCTGTCCACCGGAATCGTTTCGTCGATGCCGGTATCGGCGACGAAACCGCTCAGTCCCGCCGCATCGCCGATGACGAACGGGAAACTACCGCGTGTCGTGTGCCCATCGACTGTGGACAACGCACGCCAATCGACCGTGTATAAGCCTTCGGGCAAATCGCCGAGACGCACGAACAATTGCAACGGGTCGGACGGGTCAACCGTGGCGTCGGGTATATCGACTTGATTGCCGTCGGCATCGCGCAGGATGATACGGCTGAAACCTTGCTCAAGCGGCTCGGTGAACCACAGGCGAATTTCTTCCGGCGGCGCGTCGAGTGCGCTGTTGATGCCCGGCTCGGTACGCACGAGGTTGGCATGTGCCGATGCACCGCCCGCGCCAAAAATGTTGAGCAAGACAATGAGTGCTATGATAATCGTCAACTGCCGCCGCATGAATTTCTCCCTGCCAAGATAAAAGATATTTAACCGCCAAGACACAAAGAACGCCAAGAAAATCAAACAATTTTTTGAATATGTCATTCGTGCCAACAAAAAGGGACACGCAAAGTGCCCCTTAGTTTACTACGTTGCATTGCTGTACTGTAGATGAATCATCGTTGTTGCGTTGATAATCGACGAGGCCGTTGGGGCATTGCACGCAATGCCCTGAACGATTTATAGCACAGCCTAATCATCGCTGTGTTCGTCACTATGTTCATGCTCGCCATCATCGCTGTGTTCATCGTCATGTTCGCCATCATGATCGTCGCCATCACCATGATCGTCATCGACACCGTGAACATGCTCAGCATCACCGCCGAGCGATGCGCCGAGTGAGACAAGCGCTTCGTCGAAGGCTTCTTGTGCCGCAGCGAAGTCCCCCGCTTCAATCAAACCGATGACATCATCCATGCCGGTGAGTTGTTGCAAATCATGAGTCGCCGCGTCCGCATCTTCTTCGAGAAGCGCGAAGCGGGCCAATTGAATGCGCAGGTCATCACTCGATTCGTCCGTCACCGGGAGACCGGCCAAGGCCTCTTGAATCGCTGCGCGTGCGCCGGGCAAATTGCCGTCGGACAAGTCAAGCAAGATTTGCTGTGTCTTGGCTTTATGCTGCGCGATGACAACCGCGTCAATCTGTTCAATATTGAAGATCGCTTCGTCTATATCGCCTTCGGCGAGGCTGAACAACGCCAACCAATACCGGCGGATGATCTTCTCTTGCTGCCGGAATGGACCCGCGTTGGCATGTTCGTCGTGCGAATGTTCAAGGTCTTCGGTTGGCAATCCGGTCAGATAGGTGACGAGTTGGTCAAGTTCAGCATTCGACAGCACATCCGGGCCGAAGACCGGCATGATATTGATCGGCGCACGAACTTGCTGACGAATGCGCTCGTCGGTCAAACCCGCTAACGGCGGCGCGATTTCTGTGCCCTCGGCATTCTCGCCATGACAAGCGACGCAACCGAGTTCGACAAAAAGCGCCCGGCCATCGGCAACATGACCATCATCGCCATGATCGGCCTCATGGTCTGCGTCATGCTCGTCATCGTGTTCATCGTCATGCTCGGCGTCATGATCGGCAGCGTGTTCGTCGTCATGTTCAGCATCATGCTCGTCAGCATGTTCATCGTCATGCTCGGCGTCATGATCGGCAGCGTGTTCGTCGTCATGTTCAGCATCATGCTCAACAGTTTCGGCAGCATGTTCATCATCGTGTTCGTCATCTTGTGCCATGACTGTTACAGCAACCGCACTCATGAGAAGTGCGCTGATGACAAGCACAATCAACCAAAATTGCCTTGACCTTATATGATTATTCAATGTATCTCGTCTCCATTCGATCAATTGATGAAATACAATTTAAATTATCAACAAGTCAAATCATCTGACTTATTAACAATTAACACCTTACAGGGGTTACGCAGTTGAAAATTCAACAGATTCATAAAGGCTCACGTAAGGGCACAACATGTTGTGCCCTTACAAAAAAACATCCTGCTTTGCTAAACCGCGTAAGTTCTGATATGAATCGTTTACCCCTCAAGTTCAGCGATTCGCGCTTCAAGCGCTTCGATGCGGGCGAGTAAGTCCGCAATGCTCGCGCCCTCATCCGGGAAGGCGATGTCGCTCGCCGGTTCAACCGTGTCGAACATGCCATCGGCAGACGTGAACGTTTCGTCGACTTCGACGCCGAGAATATCACCCGTTAAATGGAAAGTGTAATCCCCGGCACGAGTCGGCACAATCGGCGCGAAGTAACGTCCCGGATTTTCGGGGTCGGGTTGCAGACGAAAGACTCGCGACGCCGGGCCGATGCTGACCTCAAGTTGCAGCGTATCTTCTGCGCCGAGTACGGCGGCGTCTTCGTTGCTATGATCGTGTTCGGTATCTTCGTCCGCATGTTCGTCACCGCCGAAGTCTGCGAAGAAGATGAAGATTTCGATCTGATTTTGCTGCCCGGCGAAAAGCGGTTCGTCGTGCCAACCGACCTCGATGTCATACGGGCCGACGAGTCGCTGTTCATGCGCCGATGCGGGCGCTGCGACGGCGAAAACCGTCAGCGCTGCAACGAGTATCATGGTTAAAAGAAAGATTTTTTTCATACGGGCGTACTCCTCAAATGTGATCAATATGCGCTGTGTATCATCATAACGATTTGATATTCGGTTGACTAGGCTTTTCGTTCCTCTATCTCCTCATGCAATGACCAACACACACGGGTC
>RFIA01000285.1 GCA_003695675.1 Chloroflexota bacterium | reverse complement strand
CGCTCTTTCGCCAACTGACGGAGCGCACAAATCGCCCGCAGACACCGACACAATCCGGCGCGTACATCGGCCTCGCGAATGTGCTGCGCGAAATGAATCACCTCAACGAAGCCGAAGCGTATGCCGTCAAGGGCATTCAACTCGCCGAGCAAGGCGGCATCGGTGGTGTGGTGCGGCATGGCTGTGTCGTCCTCGCCGGGATTCACAAAGCGCAGGGCGACTTCGAGTCGGCACATGCGGCGCTCGCTCATGCCGAAGCGATGGCGGACAGTCTCGCCGTTGCGCATATCGTCGTCCAACTCGCGACGCATCGTATCGCCTTGGAGATTGCTCGCGGCAATCTCGGCATGATTGATATGTGGGTGCGCGAGCGCGATTTGCGTCTCGATGAAGATTTTGATTATCGGCGCGAACTCGAACTCGTGACGCTTGCCCGCGCTCGTATCGCGCAGGGTAGTTCGCATGAAGTCGTCGCTCTCTTAGAACGCTTGCGCCTCGCGGCACAGCATGATGGTCGCATGGGCAATGTGATCGAAGATTGTATCTTGTTGGCGATTGCCAAACACACACTCGGCGAAACCGACGAAGCCGTCGCGATTCTCAAACATGCGCTCGATCTTGCCGAACCACAAGGGTATGTCCGTTTGTTCGTTGATGCAGGCAAAGCGCTCGTGCCTTTGCTGGGTTTCATCGCGGCGCAGGGCTTGCACCTCAATTATATCAACACTCTGCTCATCGCGTTGGATGCACAACAGGCGTCGCCGATTCAGGGCGATGTGCCGGTCGAAGACTTGACCGAACGCGAGTATGAAGTCTTGCGGTTGTTGGCGCTTGAGATGACCAATCCCGAAATTGCCGAGCAATTGTATATTGGCGCGGGCACGGTCAAGACGCACACGCTCAATATTTATCGCAAACTCAATGTGCGCAGCCGCAGCGAGGCCGTCCGCCGGGCGCGTGAGTTGCAATTGATTTGAGCAAGAAATTTTTGAATGCAAACAATAGGGGCGACACATGCGTCGCCCCTACGTGCGTTGAATACTTGTTTATCTTTGCGTCCTTTGCGGCTTTGCGGTTTAATCGCGCTTTTATTTTCAGAGTGTGTATTTTTATCCGCTTGGTTATAAGTTATGCCGATGGCTTGATATTTTGATTGAGACGGAACAAATTCGTCGGGTCATACTTGTTTTTGAGCGCGACCAAGCGTTCATAATGTGTCCCATAAGCATCGCGCACGAGATGTTCACCTTCCTCACCGAGACCGGCAAAATTGATGTACAATCCGCCGGGTGAATGCGCGGCCATGTCTTCAAGAAAACCTCGCGCATAATTGATAACCTCGTCAGTCTGGGCGACATCGTCCCACACGGCATCGACACTGAACAGGAATGGGGCTTTGCGCCCTAGAAAAGCCGTCGCCTCATCCGGCACACGCGCCATCGCGCCACCATAATGCCAGACGACAATTAATACGAAGGGCGCAGGTGGATTGACGGCACGCGGTAGCATCGCTTGAATGGTGCTGTCGCTGAGGTCTTTCAGATAACGCGATTTGAAATAATATTGCCGCTCGCCTTTTGGGAAAAACGGATCAAATGCACTTTGCACGACTGTCCACGGCATCTTCCCGCTCAGGTCAAGCAAGGGTTCGCCCAACTCGCGCAACGGTTGCACGACACGTTCACCTTCATCCGGTGGGCCTGCGTAAACCGCCGCGAGAATCACGGCGCGTTTGCCATGTACCTCTTCAGGGAAATCTGGAACCGGCGGCACCGTCCAAAATAGTAAATTCGATGACAACGCTTCGGGGGCGCTCGCCATGAAATCGCGCCAACGCGGGATGATTTCTCCTGCGCGTTCGGCAGGATACCATGGTGCGCACAACATGACTTCGGGGCCGACCGGATGCAATTGGTACTCGAATGATGTGACAATGCCAAAATTGCCACCGCCACCGCGGATACCCCAAAACAAATCGGCATTTTCGTGTTCACTCGCTGTGACAAATTGACCGCCTGCTGTCACCACATCAACCGACAGCAGGTTGTCGATGCTCAAGCCATGTTTGCGACGCAACCAACCGAGTCCGCCACCGAGTGTTAACCCGGCGATACCCGTTGTCGAAACGACGCCGCCCGCAGTCGCGAGGCCGAAAACCTGTGTCTCACGGTCGACATCGCCCCATGTTGCACCCCCCTGTGCCCGTGCCGTCCGTGCTACCGGGTTGACATGAACACCTGTCATCAAAGAAAGATCAATCATGATACCGCCATCGCACGAGGCACTCCCGGCGACATTGTGCCCGCCACCACGCACAGCCACGAGTAGATTGTTGTTGCGTGCAAAGTTGACCGCATCAATCACATCGGCCACGCCAGTACATCGCGCAATTAATGCCGGACGTTTGTCGTGCATCCCGTTCCAGATTAATCGCGCTTCATCATAACCGGCGTCATCCGGTGTGATGACATCGCCACGCATTTGCGCCCTAAAATTCTCGACGACGGAATCATCTAATGTTGTGTCCGCCCCTGTATTCAACATCACCTGTAATGCTGCCATCATTCGTGCCCCCCAAATAAATATGTTGGTCAATACGTTGACTGCAAAAGCAACCAACCTGACAGGTGGTTGCGGGCTGCAAAGATGTGTTTATAACGATAGCATGAAATATGATATGCGCAAGTTATTACGCTGTCCTTTGCGACTTTGCGGCTCAATCATTCACACCGTAAACGACTCGCCCCTATCGGGAATATCAATCGGAAATGTGTAGCGTTCTTCAAGCGCCATTTTGAGCGCATTGGCCGCGTCTTCCTCGCCGTGTACGAGAAACAGATGATACGGCTTGTGCTTGATGCCTTCGACCCATGCGAGTAATTCATCGTGATCGGCGTGCCCACTGAGGCCGTTGAGCACTTCGACCTGAGCACGATTTTCGTATTCCTCGCCGAAGATGCGGATCGTCTTCTCGCCTTCGACGAGCCGCCGACCGAGTGTGTGCGGTGCTTGCCACCCCGTCACGAGAACCGTCGTGCGCGGGTCGCTGATGCGATTCTTGAGATGATGCAAGACCCGCCCGTGTTCCATCATGCCGCTTGCGCTGATGACGATGAACGAGTCCTTCAGGTCGTTGAGCGCTTTGCTTTCATCGACCGAACAGGTGTACGTCAACATTTGAAAACCGAACGGATCCTCATCGTTGTATTGCATCATATAATCGCGGACTGCGACATCGTAGACTTCGGGATGAGTACGGAAGACTGCCGTCGCATTCGTCGCGAGGGGACTGTCCACATACACCGGAATTTTGGGAATCGCGCCGCGTGATGTCAGTTTGTCAAGGATATGGACGAGTTGTTGCGTGCGCCCGACCGCAAAGGCCGGGATGATAATCGCGCCGTTGCGTTGCACCGTCTTGTTGATGATGTCTTCAAGCTGCTTTTCGAGGTCAATATCTCGGACGTGTACCCGGCCACCATACGTGCTTTCCATGATGAGCACATCGGCTGCATTGGGGACAACCGGGTCGCGCACAATCGGCAAGCCATGATGCCCGATGTCGCCACTGAAGACGAGCCGCACATCGCGCATCGTGTCGCTATCTTCAATATCGAGCAGAATCGTCGCGCTGCCGAGCATGTGACCGGCGTCGATGAATGTCAAGCTGACGCCCGGCGCAATCGTGCGGGTGCGGTTGTAGTTGATGGACTCGAAACAGTCGAGGGCGCGGCAGGCATCGTCCACCGTGTAAAGCGGCTCAACCGGGTCTTCGCCACGACGCCGACGCCGTTTGTTGACATACTCGACATCGCGTTCTTGAATGTGCCCACTGTCCATCAACATCACGGCGGCGAGGTCACGAGTCGCGTGTGTGCAGATGATATTGCCGCGAAAGCCTTTCTTGAATAGATTGGGAATATTGCCGGAATGGTCGATATGCGCGTGTGACAAAACCACCGTATCGACCGCTGCCGGGTCGAAGCCAAAATTGAGATTGCGCTCATACGCCTCTTTGCGTCGTCCTTGATATAAGCCGCAGTCCAACAAGATTTTCTTACCGTTGACTTCGACAAGATGTTGTGACCCGGTGACGGTTCGCGCCGCGCCATGAAATGTGATGTTCATCGGACGTTGCCTCTCCCGAAATAACGTTTGTTGATACCTGCTCAGCTTGCCGACATGAATCAAGCGGAGCGAAAAGAAATTGCCCAAGTCGCTTGTTTAATTTTCGTTTGGAAATAGTACAATCTCTGTATGACCGCCGCGTTGAAAATAATTCTTAATCATCTGCCACGTTAATCGGCTGTAAGATGAAATGCAACAAGGATGAGTGATAGGGTGTATCATTACAATGGACAACAAAACCACATTGCGCCTGCGCAACAAGACCGGCAAAACATGGGAAGAATGGTACAACTTGCTCGATACATACGGCGAGAGCAATTTGCAAGCGATCATCGAATATCTGATGCGTAATTATGAACTCGATCCACATTGGGCGCAACTGATTGGGATGCGTTATCGGCATCGTCGCAGCCTCAGCTAATCAACGTTGCGCGACGCCACAGCCGCCTCGCTCATTATGCTCATCTCACAACGAGGCGGCATTTTATCGCGACCGATGACCGGAATCTCGCCGGTCATTTTTTTATTACCTCTGTACTATGTGACTGCATTGATTGTGAATTTATGTTGACTCCATTGTAAATTAATGGTAAACTCATGCTTAAGTTGTTAGCGGAGCAATTTTGAGAGGACAGATGACTACCGAAAGCCAATATACAGCGCTCATTCAACAAAAAACCGGGAAATCACCTGCATTTTGGTTCGACCTGATTGAAGAGTCTGGCGAATACCTCTCCGACATTGCAGATGTCATCACTTATCTTGTGAGTGTTCATCAGCTCAGCCAAAATTGCGCTATGCTTGTGGCTGCTGCGTATAAAACAGCGGTGATTGACTCGACCCCGCATTGAGTCCGAACTATTTGCTACATCAATGAAGACCCGGCCCACAAGCGCCGGGTTTCGCTTTTTATCACGACGCATGACGCTTTAAGATTCTGAGAATTTCCTCGCCATAATGTTCTAAGCGCCACGGGCCGATACCCTGCACAACCGCGATCTCGTCGAGTGTTGCCGGGGCTTCTTCGGCCAACCGCCACAACGTGCTTTTTGCCAAGACCACATCCGATTCGACGCCGCGTTTGCGGGCGCGGTCTTTGCGCCAATCGTGCAATGCCATGTACCGCTCGACGACATCCGGGGCGGCGGGGGGTTGTGGTGGCGGCGGTGAGGGTGGGTGCGCTTTGAGGCCGCGTCGAATCGCACGCAAAATTTGCGAGCCGTAGCGCCCAATCTGCCCGTGCGATATGCCCTTTATTTTTGCCAATTGTCTTTTGTTACGTGGGAGACGTTGCGACAGCGTCACCATCACTTGGTCGCCGAAAATTTTGAATGGCGGGCAATCGCGTCTTTCGGCCAAATTTTCGCGCAGCAAATATAATTCGCGCAAGATGGCCACCTGTCGCGGCGCAAGTTGGCGCGGGATGGCGATGCGCCAATAACCCTCTGGATCGAATTCGTTATTCGCCGCCGGGACGCACAGCACATCTTCAAAGATTTCGCGTGCTTCAACAAGTTGCTGATTGGCTTCGAGTTCGGCGCGGATAATGTCGTAAAGTTGGGGCAGGTAATGAGTGTCTACTTGTGCATAACGCAGGCTGTCTTGTGGCAAGGGGCGCTTGCCCCAATTGTCTCGTTGATGGCGTTTGTTGACCGTGACGTCAAAATGTTGCTCTAGCAAACTGCCGAGACCGATGGCCTCATAACCCAACACCCGCGCCGCAATCATCGTGTCGAACAGATGGCGCACTTCAAAACCGTAATCCCGTTTGAGGCACATAATGTCATATTCCGCCGCGTGGAAGACTTTCTCAATCGTCGGGTCTGCCAGCAGAGCGCCCAACGGCGTCATATCGGCGATGGCAAACGGGTCTACGATATAATCATGCTCGCGGGTTGAAATTTGAAACAAGCAAATTTGCTCACGATACGCATACAAGCTGTTCGACTCGGTATCAATGCCGAGCAATGATTCGCGCGAGAGGACGTCAACCAATTCGCGCAAGCCGTCATCGGTGTCAATATATTGTGCTGGGGGCAAAAGTCTTGCAGTCATAACCAATTTCGATAACGAAAATATCCAAGAAGCGATGCAGTTATGAATATCATAATGCCAGAAATAATCACAATCGCATTGGGATGATTGCCCAACGGCAATTTGATATTCATGCCATAAATGCTCGAAACGAGTGTGAGTGGCAACATCGTGACCGAGATGACCGTCAAAATACGCATGACTTCATTAATTCGGTGGCTCGCGAGTGTGTCCGCAGTATCGGCGAGACCGGCAATAATCTCCACATCTTCGTCGACAATGTCCCGCGCTTTGTGGAGATGGTCTACAATGTCGCCGAAATATTCTTCCAATTCATCGTGGATGATGGCGCTCTCGGTCGTTTCAAGATTTTCCATAACCGGCACTTGCGCCCTGATGATACGACGCAGCGCGATGACGTCGCGGCGTACAATCGCAATTTCTTGGATGATGCTGCGCGTATCTCTGGTGAACATGTCTTCCTCAATCTCGCTGATCTGACTATCGATTTTACGCAAAATTGGGAAGATATAATCGACGAGTTGGTCGATGATGACATACATCGTATGATTCGCGCCCTGACCGAGCAAGTTTTCGCGCTCCTCCTCATCTTCCTTGCATCGCTGCTCGATACGCAGCAAGGGCTTGAGGATGCCGTCATGCACTGTGACGATGAAACCGCGCCCGATGAAGATGTCGACTTCGCTGGCTCGCGACAGATTTTTCTCCGCATCCCACCATGGGAAATGCAAGACAATCAGCAAATAATCTTCGTCTTCATCGATTTTGGGTCGCTCGATACGACTGAGCAAATCTTCAAGATGCAAAGGATGAATGAAGGGGTAAGCCTCGCGCAGCGCAGCGACATCTTCCTGCGTCGGCGAAATGATATTTGTCCACGTCACCCGTCCATATTGATATTGATAAGTCGCCATAAGTTGATTATGACGTGTGAAATGCAAACGGGCAAGCTAGAAAATGGATTTTATGTTGCTGCATATTGATTTTTGACACTGCCCGGTGATTGTGATATATTTAACAAAAGTCGCTACAAACCTGCTCCTTACATGATATTGAACATCGAAATAAGGGTGGGGATGGGGCACACATCCGTAGCAAAAACAAAATACACACGGTACAATCAATCTGTTTTGTGAGATTGTGTCGTGTTTTTCGCGAGTATCCGCCTGATAATGTTGGGGAGGATTGTTTTACTTATGGCAACAGCAAGCGCAGCACGGGCGAAAGCCCCTGCGAAGAAAAAAGACGCCGTACAAGTTGCAGCACCGAGTCGGCGCGAATTTTTGTTTTACATCTGGGGCGCGTCGATGGCTTTGTTGGCCGGTGAAACGGTGGCCGGTTTGTTCTTCTTCTTGCTGCCACGTTTTCGCGCCGGTACATTTGGTGGCGTCTTCACGGTGAGTGGTGAGGATGTCCCACCGATTGGTGCCGACCCCGTCAACGAACCAGCAGGCCGTTTTTGGATGTCGAACACCGAACAAGGCTATTTATCATTATTCCAAGTGTGCACCCATCTGGGTTGCTTGCCGAAATGGGTGCCGACGAATAATCGCTTTGAATGCCCGTGTCATGGTTCTAAATTTGAGGCCACGGGGAAATACATCGAAGGGCCGGCGCCGCGCAGCCTCGACCGCTTCCCAACAACCATCATATTTGAGGACGGCACAACGGTGACGACCAATAGCGCGGGCGACCCCGTCCCACTGAATGGTAAGCGCATCTTGAAAATTGAGGTTGACACCGGCAACCGCATCCGACGACCCGGTCGTGAATTGTAATGACACACACGTAAGATTTATTTCGCAAAAGAGGAGGAGTCGATGTCTGTACTCCCATTTCCTTCCTTTCTTGATGATGTCAAAGAAAAGGGTTTGAAGAAAGCCTCGTTTGAAATTGCCGATGATGTTGTCGAACGCTTGACGGCGGGCATGAACGTCACCGACATTCGAGAGGCGCTGCGTGGCGAGGCGCCGAGTCGTCGTCCGAATCCACGTTTGACACCTCATGCCGATGGTTTTTGGCTGCACATTCGTCCGAGCTATTATCATAACTCGATGACCGGTTTGTACCCGACGTTTCGTCTGGGGTGGTTGTCGGTCTACTTCACATTCTTTGAAACGATCACCGGCATTTTCTTGATGATCTTTTATACACCATCGCCGGAATTCGCCTACTCGAACATGCTCAATATTTTGAGCAATGTGCCCTTCGGCCAATTCATGCGCGACTTGCATCGCCTCGGTGCCGAGGCGATGGTGCTGATCGTGACGCTGCACATGTTGCGAACATTCATCACCGGGAGTTATAAGAAGCCGCGACAATTTACGTGGTTCACTGGTGTGATTTTGCTCCTTTCCACGCTGTTCCTCAGTTTCAGTGGTTATCTGCTGCCGTGGGATCAATTGGCGTTATGGGCGGTGACGATTGGCGCGTCGATGGCCGAGGCCGTCCCGCCACAAATCGTCGGCACGAATGTCAACTTGTTATTGCGCGGCGGGCCAGAAATTGGCGCGAATGGGCTGCTGCGTTTCTATCTGCTGCATGTGTTGGCTGTCCCGGCGATTTTGTTCATCTTCATTGCGGTGCATTACTACAAAGTCATCGTTCATGGGCCGAGTTTGCCGCCGCGCGAAGAGAATATCGGTGAAGACACCGCCAAACGTATTCCGCTCGACAGGCGCGTTTACTTTATCCCCGACATTATGACGAGTGAAATCATGTGGGTCGCCGTCACGACGCTGATTATGATTATTCTCGTCACATTCTTCTGGCACGCGCCGCTAGAAAGTCATTCCAATCCACAGGTGACGCCGCTTGGCACCACCGCGCCGTGGTATTTCCTCTGGATTCAAGGTGCGCTGAAGCTCGGCGACAAGACTTTCTGGGGCGTCATCTTCCCTGGCATCATCTTCAACTTCTTGATGGTGTTGCCTTATATCGACACGACGCCGAGCCGCCGTTATGCCGACCGCCGCTTCATGCTCTCTATCGGTATGGTGCTGACATCGCTGACGGTTATCTTCAGTTATATGGGCTTGCCGGAATTCGGCGTCAAGACATCGGCGGACAGTGAAATCCTCAATCTCGATCTCGCGCCGGACGAACGACTCGGCATCATCAAGCCGATACCTTACGATCAGCTCGTCGTCGGCGCCTACACGACGGCGCAATTTGAGGCGGAAGATGAAGCGGCAATGCAAGAAACTGTCGCCGCCTTCAACGAAGAAATTGCCGAGAATGGCGAACGGGCCGAATTGCTCGCCGACTTGACCGGGCCGGGCGCGTTGGTGCTCAATCAAGCGGAGTTCGCTTTTGAAACGGTGCCGAGCGATGCGCCAAGACTTGAGCACGTGCTTGAAGAATTTTACGGATTCCTTGAAAAAGATAGCGCCGAATTGGCGAATGCGTGGGGCGCGATCATCATCACACAAAATCAAGCCAATCTGAAACGAATCGATCTCGTTATCAGTTGGGATGAGGTCGTGGTTGAAGGTGGTAATCCGGTGTTGGACGATCAAGGTAATTCAATCCTTGCGCTTGACGAAGACGGCAATCCGATTCGCCGCTTCAATATCAAGCACATTTTTATCAATGAAGATTCGCAATACTTCGGGGAATGACAGACAATCATGCTAAAACGAATTTTTGGACCGGGCCGTGCTCTGGTCGAGAGCATAGAGAACCGCATACTGGTCGGTATCGCTGCTTTCATGGCGACGATTGTTATTCTCGGCTGGGTTGCGATCAATGAACCGGGACGGATGCAAGCCTTTGACCGGCAATTTAATGCGCGTTCGACCGAAAAAGGCGCAGCATTGTTCGTCAGCGCTTGTGCGACATGTCATGGCCCGCAAGGGCACGGGATTCTGGGTCGGGCGCCGGCGCTCAACAATCCGCAGCTTTTCGGACACGACTACTTCCCAGAATTGACAGCGCAAGTGACGGCGCTCGAAACAGAGCGCGGCGCGATTGCGGCGGAGTTGGCCGACACCGTGAATCCGGTTTCTGATGCGCGACGCGAAGAAATCGAAAGTCGTCTTGAAGCGATTGATGCGGAAATCGAAGACCTCGCCCAACAAATGCGCGACCAACTGCCGCCTGCGGTCTTAGCTGTGGGATACGATCCGTTGAATTTCGACCGTTTGGAACAAACAGATTGGGGTGGCGGTCTTGAGAATTTCATCATCAGCACCATCACATCTGGGCGTCCGGTCAGCAATGCCTATTGGCCACAACCGATGCCCGCGTGGGGGCAGGTTTCTGGCGGGTCGTTGCGTCCCGATCAAATCCGTGACCTTGCGCGTTATATCATGAATTGGGATCGCGAGTGGACGCTTGACGACCTGACGGCTGTACGGCAATTTGCTGTTGCGCCGTGTAATCAGCAAGCCTTGCCGGGCGCAACCGGTGCCTGTGAGGACTTGTTGGCCGGCAGCGCGGCAGATGGCGGCGCAGCACAAGCGCCTGCATTGACGGCGGGCGATATTGCGGGCACTGATGTCGATGCGGTGTTGGCAGCGCTCGAAACAGTCGAAGGCGATGCTGCCGCCGGGCAAAATACGTATCAAGCACAAGGGTGTACCGGTTGTCATACGACGGGCGTCGGCCCTGATTTGGCTGGGACATACACACGGGTCGAAAATGAGCGTCTTGCTGACCCGGCGCTTGCGGGGTATACGGCGGAACAGTATCTCGTCGAGAGCATCATCAACCCAAGCGCGTTTGTCGCGCCGGGTTTCGCGGATGGTGTGATGCCCGCGAGTTTCGGCACGGTTTTGACGGTGCAGGATATAGCGAATCTCGTCGCTTATCTCGAAACGCAGACGGAATAACAACGTATTGATTCAATCACGATACCCCCGGCCATCTGTCGGGGGTTTTTTGTTGTACACACCTTCATTTGAGAATAGAAATGGTATTGAATCGCAAAGACGCAGGGAACGCAGAACGGATTGATTGCGAGCGTGTATTTGATCGGGTTTAGCACGCTAAACCCCAACGAAAAGCGCCTCGTTGGGGCAGGGCGTGTTGGGGTAGAGCGTGCTCTGCCCACTTCGTTATCGCACTGCTTTTCTTTGCGACCTTTGCCACTTTGCGGTTCAATATCCTGAGTAGTTACCAATCTGTTTGCGCTACGCTATGCTTGACGGTATACTCCTTTGCGCGATGAGCGCATCACAATACAGGGGGAATTTATGGCACAAGAAGAGCAAACTCCGGCACAAGAAGAACAGACAGATACCGGCATTGTGCAGTCGGCTCGGTTGCTCATCATCAGCTTGGTGGCGATTGTCGTCGTGCCCGGCTTGGCATTGGTAATGTTCGCGCTCAACGACTCGTTGACCGAAGAGACTAGGCGCGTCAATCATCTCGAAGGTAGCAACGACACTTGTGTCGAGTGTCATACACGCACGACACCGGGCATTGTCGAACAGTACGGTCATAGCACGATGGCTGGCGCCAATGTTTCGTGCAGCGATTGCCACGAAGTCGCGAGCGATTATCCCGATGCGATTGAACACGAAGGTACATACGTCCTCAATCAACCGACGACGGCCATGTGTGCAACGTGCCACGCCAACGAAGTCAATCAATACAATCAGAGCCGGCACGGCCTCCCGGCATTTATCGCTTATAACGGTACAGATGGCTTGACGGAGGAACAACTGGCGATTTACGAGGCGATTGCGGAAGGCGGCTTCAACCCCGACCGGCAGCGTAACGCGCTTTTCGCGCTTGAGGG
>RFIA01000284.1 GCA_003695675.1 Chloroflexota bacterium | reverse complement strand
TTTTTGACATGGTTGATGCTCCCTTTGAAAATTGATAATGAAAATTGAAAATAAACGCTATTAAACCGCCAAATTGAACCCCTAGTGCGCGTAGACACTGCACATCATCCTCTCCCCGTGTACGGGCGGGATGCCCTGCGTGCTCTGCCTGCAATTTAGGAACGCAAAGCAATCTCAGGAAAATACAAACCGCGTCGCTCACGCTGCCACCATGCGCCGCTAGCACCGCGATTGCCGAATGTCGTGAAGGTGTAATCATACAATGAAGCGCGGATGAACTGCGGCGGCGCATCGGGGAAGGGATTGTCGGCGAATAAGGCGAGCACCTGCGGCTCACCTTCTAAGAGCCGCAGCATCAAATTCTGAAACCAACGATTCTGTTGGTACGTCCCCAACGCGGCGAACCACATCTGCCAATCGAGGCGCGGTTGAAAAGGCGCGACGACCGGCAAGCCGCGCATGACATCCCCGGCTTTGTACTTGAATTCATACGGCAGCCACGTTTCGCCGTCGTCACTGCCTTCGATGATAATTTCGGGGCGCGAGGTCGTCATCACGGCGAACAAGCCATATCCATTGACGATGCGCAACGGTCGCACACGGTCGGCGACATCCGGCAACGGCGCGCCCATCGTGCCGCGTCCGAAGACGGTGTTGACCATCAATGGCACGCTCAGATAGATGATGAGCACGGTCACGATAACGACCGGTATGCGGCGCGGCCATCTTACCGATTGATGCCCGCGCGTCGTCAAGCGGTCGAAGATGCGACGTGGCAACAAGCGACGCAAGACCGTATCGTCGAGCAGAAGAAGCGCCAGCGAAATCGTCAACCAATTGAAGAATGTGTAATTGCCGGTCAGCAAAATCATCGTTTGGAGCAGCACCGTGCCGCCAAAGGCGACGAAACGCAAACGGCGCGGCGCGAGCATCAAGAACGGCAGCACGAGTTCGACGAAGAACATGACGATAACCGAGAGATGATGAAACCACGACGGCAGTTGCTGCACATACCACGCCAACGGAGTCGGCAGCGGCTGCGTATAATAATGAAAATCGAGCGCCGTCAGGTTGGCCCATGTTGGGTCGCCGCTTGCGAGTTTGACGACGCCGGAGCTGAACATCAAGCGGAAGATGAGCCAGCGAAACAACCACAGCACGATCACAGACGGCTCGCGCAGATTTTTGCAGCGCGGCAATATGTGCAACGGTGCGAAGAATATCGCCAAAAAGCCGACTTCAATCAGCAGCAAATCCCATTGAAAGCCGAGAAATTCCTGCCCGGCGTAAAACAGCGACAGATACAACACCCACAATAGCGGCAGCACCACAATCGACGCGACATCGAAAAGCAACAGCAACGCCAACGCAGCGCCTGCATACGTCATGCCCTGTAAAAACGTATCGCTCGCATTGAGCCACGCCAAGGTCGGCACACGCCACAGATGTTCGCCGGGCACAACCGACTCAACAAATGCGAGAAAGTCATCCACAGGCAAGATGCCGTTGCTGCCGACGAGTCCCAGAATTTGCGACGCGAGCGACAGGAAGGCGATCAGATAAATCAAGCCGAGCAAGCGAAGAAATAACCAGCGCGTCAAGGCTTGTGAATGCGGATGTGGCTTGCCCCACAAGAATTTCGTGAGATGATAACCGGCGTCGCGATGCCTGCCGATGAAGCGATAGACGGCTTCAGAAATCGGCGCGAAAGCGGGGATGTGTTGATAGGCGAACCACAGCCAACGCCGACCGGGTGTGTCTTTGAGGATGTAGAAGACCGCCTGTGCCGAACTGATGACCTCGCCGCCCGGCAAGATGAGTTGGACGCCGCTTTCAAATTGCTCGTGCGGGATGTTGGGATAATCGTCTTCGACGGCTTGAAATGGCACATACGCGACCGCATCGCCCGTCCGCGCTTGCCAATCATCAATCCACAATTTGCAGAAGCTGCAATCGCCGTCATAGATGAGAATCATCTCGCCGGGCACGCTGCTGTCCCCTCCGACCATCAAGGCGCTACCGATACCTCTATTGAACCGCAAAGCGGCCAAGAACGCAAAGGCAACGATGAGTCCTTTTCTGTATTCCAACACAACTCTAATTTGACAATCGTTTGGCAGTCACTTAAACTAGATTTAACCGCTAGAGGGCGGAGGCTTAAAGATTGTGAAACTGATAATTTTAGCATCATACCAACGACCATTCAGCACGCGAACGTGACCCGTTTCGCGTGTTTTTTATTTTTCACCCATTGAGTAATCGTACCAATAAGGAGACCTGACGAATGGATTATGGAATGATTGGCAAGATCGAAAAAGCGAAACGTTATGCCGAAGAACGCGACCGTATCACCTTCAACGAATTCTTGATCAAATTCAGCGGCGACAACAATTCATACAACCTCAGTCTCAACGAAGACGGATGGCACTGCACATGTCCCGGTTTTCAAACGCATCGTATTTGCCCCCATATCATGTGCGCCGAACGGGTCTTCGCCCCGATGATCAAACGCGACAAGCAGCCCTACGCGCCCGGCCAAAATGTCGTCAGCGATGTCGAAAAAGCCAAACGATACTCTGAAGAAACCGACCGCATGAAATTCGAGTCCTTCCGCGTCACCTTCACGGGGAACAACAATGACCATCATGCCGGTTATGCCGACCACACACTCACGTGCGACTGCGACTTCTTCGCCACACGCAATGTATGCAGCCACACGATGGCGATGGAACGCATCCTCAACGGGATGCTCAATGGCACAACCGACGACGTAGGCGATGCTTGACAGTCAAGCGAAAAGATTGACCGCTAGGGCGCAAAAGACGCAAAGAAAAATCAAAAATAGAAAGCGGTGAACATGTCTAAGCCGATTTATGTTGTCCTATGTTTTCTCGCGCTTGCCGCTTTGTATCCCATCTGAGTGGCGTTATAAGATTATCGTGTCATGCCCCTGATTAAAACCTTTAGGACTTACGCAGTTCAGAAATCATCAGGCAACCAGAGAATGAATTCTCCGCACGTAGACATAGCGGTTTCCGGCTGCCACAAAGCCAAGTACCCT
>RFIA01000283.1 GCA_003695675.1 Chloroflexota bacterium | reverse complement strand
TGTGGGATGTGCTGCCCGAATTGCCAACGCCGCGTAGTGGCACGGGGGCCGCTGTATTAAATGGCATGATTCACTTTATCGGCGGTGAATCGCTGGACGGTTCTTTTTGTTCTTATGACCGGCACGAGGTCTTTGACATCAAAGAGCAAACATGGGCTGTTTTCAATCCGTTGCCTGTGGCGCGTCATGGATTGGCAGTCGTTTCAGATAATGAACGGTTGTATGTTATTGGTGGGGCGACGGGTTCTAATATAGAAACATTCAACTCGGCAACGAATCGGCTCGATATTTTCGTACCGGCGACCGCGACCAATTGATGATTCTTTTTGCGAAACGAGGATGTTTTTAGTGAAAGACAAACCACATACATTGTGGATAATCGTAGCTGTATTCATGACGATATTATTCACGACCGCTCGGCTTGATGCGCGACAAGATTTCACGATCTGCGAGAGTCCTTCGACGCTCACGATAGAAGTCGGCGGCAAATGGACGAGCGGTGCATCAATGCCGACCCCGCGCTCAGAGATTGCCGCGACAATTCTTGACAACAAGATTTATGTTGCTGGTGGGCTTGTCGCACGCGAACTCGGCATGGCGACGGCGGCTTTCGAGGCTTATGACATCACCATCGACACATGGGAGCAACTCGCCCCAGTGCCTACGCTCGTGCATCACACAGCGCTGGCTGTGGTTGATGGCGCTGTATATGCTGCCGGTGGGTACGACATCAATTTTGCCCCGATTGCAAATGCGTGGCGTTATGATCCGGCAACCGATCAATGGACAGCGATTGCCGATATGCCTGCGCCGCGTGGCGCTCATCAAATGTTGACGATTGGCGAACGTTTGTGGGTTGTCGGTGGTGACGGGCCGGACTCGTCGTCGTTGTGGGTTTATGACCCGGCGACCGACACATGGCAAACAGACTTCGCCTCGCTTTCTGTCGCCCGCAATCATCTCGCGGCGGTCGTGGACGATGAAACGATTTATGTCATCGCTGGGCGGTCTGATGGCGAAAATCTCGGTCTTGTTGAGCGTTACAACTCGGCGGAAGATGTCTGGGAAGCGTTGCCCGATGCGCCGACGCCGCGCAGTGGCGTGACTGCTGCGCTCATCAACGGGCGCATTCACTTCACAGGCGGCGAGGGGCTTGACAACAACCCATGTACGTATAATCAACACGAAGTCTTTGACATTGAAAGCGAAACATGGTCGGCGCTTGCGCCGTTGCCGGTGCCGCGGCATGGGCTAACATCGGTCGCTGCGGATGGGCGTTGGTATGTCATCGGCGGGGCGACGGCTGCTCAAGGCGGCACATTCGCCACAGCGACATCGCGCCTCGACATTTTTACACCGGCAGATGTTGCGGACAATTGAGTATTTCAACTTTATGGTGCGGCGCTTAAGGGGGACAACCCAATGCAGTTATCACAACTGAGGATTATTGTCGTGGCAATCGCACTGATTGTCTTGACAATTGCTCCGATACAACCGGCCTTTCCGGTTTGTGGCAGTCCCTCGACATTGCCGATTCAACCCGGCGGTGTGTGGACGACTGGTGCGCCGATGCCGACTCCACGTTCCGAGATTGCCGCCACAGTGCTGGACGGCAAAATTTATGTCGTCGGCGGGCTTTTTTCTCGTGCGCTTGGCATATATACCGCAGCATTCGAAGCCTATGACATCGCAACGGATACGTGGGCACAACTCGCGCCTGTGCCTGCTTTTCTGCATCATACGGCCATTGCAGCGTGGGACGGCAAGCTCTACGTCATCGGCGGGTATCACACACTCGCTTTTGACGAATTTTCTGAGGGCTGGGCTTATGATCCGAACTTGGATTCTTGGTCGTCGATTGCTGACCTGCCCGAAGCTCGCGGCGCCCATCAACTACTGACCTTTGACGACCATTTGTGGGTCATCGGCGGGACGGGGGTGCGGTCTGATGAGCTATGGGCTTATGACCCTGCCACCGACACATGGCAAACGGACTTCGCCCCGCTTTCTGTCGCCCGCAATCATCTGGCGGCGGTCGTCGGTGATGATAATCTGTTTTATGTCATCGCTGGTCGCACCGACGACGGCAGTATCGGTCTCGTCGAGCGTTATAATCCGGCAGATGACACATGGGAAACATTGCCCGTCTTACCGACTGTGCGCAGTGGTGTCACGGCTGCGTTGGTCGATGGGCGTATTCACTTCACCGGCGGCGAAAATCTCGATGGTAATCTTTGCACGTATAATCAGCACGAAGTCTTTGACATCGAAAGCGAAACATGGTCGGCATTCGAGCCGCTGCCGGTGCCGCGACATGGATTGGCATCGGTTGCTTATGAGGGCAAATGGTATGTCATCGGCGGCGCGACCTCTGCCAATGAAGGCACATTCGGCACAGTCACCGGGCGGGTGGACATCTTCACGCCGACTGATTCCGGTGACGGTTAGCGATGGCGTAGACGTGGGTCGAGCACATCGCGCAGGCCGTCGCCGAGCAGATTGAAGCCGAGCACACCGAGCATAATTGCCGCGCCGGGCGCGATCATCAGCCATGGCGCCATCTCGGCGAGGCCGCGACTCTCGCTGAGCATCACGCCCCATGATGGTTGTGGCGGTTGCGTGCCAAGTCCCAGAAAACTCAAGCCGGCTTCGGTCAACAACGCAAGCGATAACCCGAGACTGATTTGGACGATGAGAGGTGCGGTCGTGTTCGGCAGAATGTGTTGCAAGAGGATGCGCCACTCCGGCGTGCCGATAGCCCGCGCCGCGAGGACGAATTCCATTTCTTTGACGAACAACACCGGCCCACGCGCCACCCGTGTGAATATCGGTGTGTAGACGATGCTGATGGCGATGATGGTATTGTTCAACCCCGCGCCAAGAACCGTCACAACGAGCAATGCCAGTAAAATCACCGGGAAAGCGAATAAAATATCCATCAGTCGCATGATGGCGTTGTCGATATGCCCGCCGAGAAAACCGGCTGTGATGCCGATAGCGATGCCGACAATACCCGACAGCGCGACAGAAAAAATCGCCACGCGCAATGAGTTCGTCGTCCCTTCAATGATGCGGCTGGCAACATCGCGCCCGAATAAATCTGTCCCCATAATGTAGCGCGAACTCGGCCCGCTCAGGCGGTCGGGCGCGTGATTTTCCAACGGGGGGAATGGCGTCAAGTCGAGCACGCCGAGCAGCCCGACGAATAAATAAAATGTGATAATCACCAAGCCGACGACTCCGCTGCGATTGCGCAGCAGACGCCGCCAAAATTCGGGCAAGCGGCTTTCGTGCTTGAGTTCAGTGTTTGCTGGCATAAGAAATTCGCGGGTCGATGAAGGCGTACAACACATCAACGGCGAGATTGATGAGCACGAAGTTGAAGGCGATGAATAAGGTCGCGCCTTGTACGAGGGCGTAATCGCGCTGCGAAATCGCGTTGAGGACGAGCCGACCGAGTCCCGGTAGCGCGAAAATTTCTTCGATGATGACCGCTCCACCGAGCAAATAACCCATCTCGATGCCAATCAGCGTGACGACAGGGATGAGCGCATTGCGGACGACGTGTCGCGTGATGACGGTGCGTTCGTGCAAGCCTTTGCCGCGCGCTGTGCGGATGTAATCTTGACCGAGCACTTCGAGAATTGCCGAGCGTGTTGTCCGCATGACGGACGCCGAAAATGAGACGCCGAGTGTCAACGCGGGGAAGATGAGTTGACTCAAATTGCGCAATGGGTCTTCGGTGAGTTCGGCATAATCGCCAGAATTCGGCAATATGCCGAAGAAGACCGACAAGACGAAGATGATGAGCGTCGCCAACCAAAAATTCGGCATTGCCATGCCGATGAGCGTGAACAAGCGTGAGAAGAGGTCAATTGCGGAATTGTAATACACAGCGGATAGTGTGCCCATCGTCAGGCCGAGCGTGACCGAAATGATGGTCGTCATCACTGCCAATTGAATCGTGACCGGCAGTCGCTGCACGATGACTTCAAGCACCGGCGCCCCGTGCCGCGTTGAGAAACCGAAATCGCCCTGCAACAGCCCGCCGACCCACACGATGTATTGCTCGGCAGCCGGGCGGTCGAGCGAAAAATATTCGCGCAACGACTCGCGTTGTGCTTCGGTCAGCATCCCGGCTTCTGTGCCGAGTGTCGCCGTGATGGCATCGCCGGGCACGAGTCGAATCGCGATGAAGACCAACAACGAAATACCGATGACGGTCGGCACGAATGCGATCAGGCGTTGAGTGAGATAGCGAAACATGGCAGATTAGTGGGGTGAAGTTGGGGGGAGGCATCCTCGCCCCAACAATGATAATGATTCATTACGACGGTTTGTAGGGGCGGTTCGCGAACCACCCCTACAACAAATTACCGGTTCAATTTCGTCTGGCTCAAGAAATACAGCGAGTCGTTCGGCATGGGGATGAAGTCGGTGACGTAGGGTTGTTGCGCAGTATATTCGAATCCGTTGTAGAGCCAAATCCACGGCGCTTGTTCGACGAGGTGTCGTTGGAAGTCGGCGAAGATTCCAAAGCGAGCCTCCGGGTCGCTTTCCGCACGACCGGCGGCCATCAATTCGTCGAGTGTGTCATCGATATAACTCGCGACGCTATTGAGATTGCCGGTGCTCGTCCAATAGCGTGCGTACATCGTGAATGGGTCTGCACGGCCACCATTGAGCGCGACGGCGCCATCGAAGTCCGCCGCCAACCAACGGTCAACATAGACGCCGAGTTCAAGCGGCTCGATTTCTACATCGATGTTGAGTTCGGCCAATTGTGCTTGAATACTCTGCGCTTCGGAGAGAGCAGTCGGCGGTTCAGCGCTAGCAGCCATGATGCGCATCGAGAAGCCATCTTCGAGACCGGCTTCGGCCAACAATGCTCGCGCCCGGTCGAGGTCTTTTTCATAGCAGAAATATTCGCCCGGATCCAATTGGAAGGCCGGAATCGTGAGCGGGCCGGTCACGGTGCCTTCGCCGAGTGAAGCGGTGTCGAGCACCTCTTGCCGGTCAATGGCGCACGACAGCGCCTGCCGCACACGCACATCATTGAGTGGCTCGCGCGTCGAGTTCAATTGCAGCACATGATAGGCAATCGCCGGCGCACGATTGAGGATAATATCTTCATCATCAATCAACAATGTCGCTACGAGCGGGTCATTCAACAAGGCGAAGTCGATTGTCCCGGCACGCAGCGCCGCGAGGATTGAGGCTTCGTCCGGGATGATCCGAATCTCGATGCCGTCAACGAATGGGCCGTCGCCCCACCAATTGCTATTCGCGCTAAGTAAAGTTCGTTCTTCCGGCAACCATTCATCAAGGATGAACGGCCCGGTACCATTCGTCGTCGTGCCGATGTCGCCGTTCGCTATATCATCGGCGGAGAGAATAGCCGCGTTTGTATCGGTCATCGCCGTCAGAATCGGCACATCGGGTTCAGAAAGATTGAAGACAACCGTCAAATCATCCGGCGTGTCTATCGACTCGATGCTGAGGAAATTGGCACGAGTGGCCGCGCCGGTTTCTTCGTCGAGGATGCGCTCATAAGACGCGACGACATCGGCTGATGTGAAGTCTGAACCATCGTGGAACGTGACGCCTTCGCGCAAATTGAATGTCAACGTTGTCGCATCGTCGGAGAAGGCCCAACTTTCGGCCAATGCAGGGATGATGTTGAGGTCGGCGTCGAGCGTGACGAGTGGTTCGTAAATCAATTCCAGCAGCCGCAGCGACGCGAAGGCCGTTTGTGTATGCGGGTCGAGGCCGGTCGCGTCAGCCGCACGCGCCATGATGAGCACATTGTCATCTTGCGCGAGGCCTGTCATCGTGGTGCCCAACAACAACACAATCAGCAGCAAGAAAACCAGCGAACGAACATGTTTAAGCATAGTCATCAAACACTCCTTGAAAATCTATTTTGGACAGATTTTTAACCGCAAAGACGCAGAGGATACAAAGGTGATTTTGAGACAGAACAGAATCTGTTGTTGCTTGTGATTATAACGTTGTTTTGAGTCTTTTCCAAAATATCAGTTCTGTGATGTCGGGGATGGCGTAACCCGGCAATGCGCCAATTTGCACATAACCATGACGGCGATAAAAGCGCTGTGCTCCATGATTGAAGTCCGAGACGAGCAGCATCATATCGTTATGTGATTGTGCGACACGTTGTTCGGTGGCGGTCAACAGCGCTGAGCCAACGCCGCGCCCGGCAGACGATTCGGCGACGGCAAAACGTTTGAGATAGGCGCTGCGCCCAAAAACCGCACGCGGCATCGCCCATGCTAGGCAACATGCCCGGCAATCATCGCCCGAATCGGCAGTCAGCAAAATATCATCTGCTTCAAGCGCCTGTTTCAATTCGTCTTGGATTTTCTCTGCTGTCAAATCGTAGCGCTGCCATAACGGAATTGCCATCATCCACCTTGTGACGGCGGTGATGTCATCGTATTGTAATGGACGAACTGTGATAGACGGTTGCATGGCGAAAATCCGCGACTTTATAACGAAAAGTTCAACACAAAAGCCGTTTTTCTTTGCGCTCTTTGCGTTTTGGCGGTTTAATTATTTGCGCACCACGTCCGTTGCAGCAGCGAGACGTAATTCGCGCCGGGTGTGATTTGCCCCATGACGACGTCGTGCGCCGCGCCCGTCATCGCTGCAATCGTATTCGGGCGATGATGCCACGCTTGATAACCGAGCAATGCAAATAACAACGCCTCTTTATAATCGCTGCTGATGTGCATGTCGTCGCTCGTGAGCACCGTCGCCGGGCTGAGCTTGTCGCGCAGCATTTGCATGAGTGTCGCGTTGTTTCGCCCGCCGCCGCCGACAATCACTTCGTCAATTTGCACAGGAGCGAAGCGATGATACGAAGCGGCGATACTTGCCGCCGTCAACGCCGTCAATGTCGCGAGAATGTCATTTGCGGTGCGTTGTCGCCTTCGCCCCTCAGCGACGAGGTCAGCAGCCATGTCTGCACTGAACAATTCGCGACCGGTCGTCTTCGGCGGTTGCAGCGCATAATATGGATGCGCAAGCAATTGCATCAGCCATGCGTCATCAACGTGACCATCACGCGCCATCTCGCCATTTGGATCATATCGATGCTCGCCTTCAGTGAGGATATGCACGGCGCTGTCGATGAGAATATTGCCCGGCCCAGTGTCGAATGATAACGGTTGGTGCGTTGTGTCTGTAGTCGGCGGCAAGAACGACACATTGCCGATACCGCCGATATTTTGAATCGCTCGCCATCGAGTCGGGTGGCGCAACCTCACCCAATCGAGATAACTCGCAAGCGGTGCCCCTTGCCCCCCGGCAGCGACATCTCGCGCCCGAAAGTTGTGGATGACTGTTCGCCCTGTTTGTTCAGCGATGACGGCGCCCTCACCGAGTTGCAATGTCGAATGCACATGCCCATCTGCTTCGACCGTGTGCCACACCGTTTGCCCATGCGATGCGATGATGTCCACATGTTCAAGCGCATAACCGGCATCGGCAATTACTCGCAGCGCAGCCTCCGCAAATGCTTGACCAATTTCGACATTCAAGCGGCAGGTTTCTTCGACGGGTGTCGGGTCTGTTGTGCAAAGTTGTAAGATGCGATTGCGCACATTGTCGGGGTAGGAATATGTGTTGGCATAGATAACCGACAACGTGAATGTGCCATCCACAGCATCCGATATGTCACACAACGCTGCGTCAATACCATCGACCGATGTCCCCGAAATGAGTCCGACAATGTACATAACCGACCTTTCTGAGAATAGTGATACTTATTGAGTGCCTATGACGGATGTCCCGGTACGTTCGTACCTCTGCTGACACAGTCTTCTCATGAAAGCGCCAAGACAATAAAGAACGCCAAACGTTTTTCGCAAGAAATACGATGTGCCTTCGCCTCTTTGCGCCTTTGCGTTGAATCTTTATACTGTCATCATTATATTTGCCGCATTGCCCGACAATCTTAGCAAATCCTGTTGCGCTTTGCACAAAATCGTCGAGCACTTGTTTGCTATAGATGACGCGACAGGTTATAATTTTGAGCTATGTGATGGATCGCAGACTCCCCGTAATTTGTGGGCAACACGGCGCAGTAACATCAAGTTGTTGTCACCACTGTAATTTTGTTACAATATGAAATATCACATCCTCAATGTGTGTTCGAATAGATTAAGAGAGGACGTTTTATGCACAAGAAATTTAGTCGGTTATTTGTGGTTGTATTCGCTGCACTGCTTGTTTTTAGTTTGATGGGGCCTGCGTCTGCACAAGATGAGCGTACCGTTGTCATGGGCAGTCTCGTCGATGTCTTCAATATCGACCCGGCCGTCGGGTTTGACCAAGCAATCGGTAGCACACTCAAGCAATTTTATGATGCGCCGTTCCGTTATGTTGGCAATCCACCAGTTGTCGAGCCGTGGTTGGCTGAAAGTTGGGAAGTTTCGGATGACGGTCTCGTCTACACGATTAACCTGCGGCAAGATGCCGTCTTCCATGATGGCAGCCCGGTTAATGCCGATGCCGTCGTCTTCTCGGCAGAGCGCCTGCTCCGTATCGGGCAAGGCGCGGGTGGTTTGTATCAAGGTGTTCTCTCGCCGGGTAACACCGTCGCTCTCGATGAATTCACCGTTCAATTCACATTGGATGAACCGTTCGGCCCCTTCCTCGATATTTTGACGTGGATGTTCATCGTCAACCCGGCAATCGTCGAAGCGAACGCCGGTGACGACGATGCACAGAGCTTCCTCGCCGAAAACGAAGCCGGGTCTGGGCCGTTCCGTCAAGGCCGTTGGCAACCGGGTGAATTGTATGAACTCATCGCCGTTGACGATTACTGGCGCGGTTGGCCCAATGAAAATCATCCGTCATCGGTCATCCGTTTGAAGATGGTCGAGTCATCGACCCGTCGTCTCGCGCTAGAAAGTGGCGAAGCCGATATTATCGACTGGATGAGTCCCGATGAAATCGCCGCAATTGCCGATGCTGGCGCCGGTCAAGGTGTGCCGTTTGAAACGCTGACGGTCTACGATGTGAAGATGAATACTGTCGAAGGCCCGACTTCCGACCCGAACTTGCGGCGTGCGATTGCTTATGCTGTTGATTACGACGCCATTCCGGGAATCTGGGCCGGGCAAGCGAGTCTGATTAATGGGCCGTTGCCGCCCGCAGTTTCGACAGTTGCCGAACCGGTTTATCGCCAAGACCTCGATGCCGCCCGCGAAGCCTTAGCGCAATCGGCGTTCCCAGATGGTGTTGAACTCGAATATGTCTATGTTGTCGGCCTCGAAGTTGAACGCTTGACCGGCCTCGTGTTGCAAGACTCGCTCGCTGAAATTGGCATTGATGTCAGCATCACCGCGATTCCGTGGGCGGACGCCGTGGCGAGTTTTGCTGACCCCGAAACCTCCCCCGATTTGTTCCCGTTGTTCTCTAGCACTGCCTATGCCGACCCAGACAATTATTTGTGGAGCGGTTTCCATTCGTCACAAGCTGGCGTCTGGACAAATCCGGGACATTACAGCAATCCTGAAGTCGATGCGTTGTTAGAAGCTGGCCGTGCGTCAACCGATCCGGAAGAACGTCGAGAAATCTATGCGCAAGCCGAGCAACTCATTTTGGCGGACTCGCCGAATCTGTTCCTCGTGACGACGCCGGAAAATCTGGTAATCGGCCCGCGCCTGACGAACTACTTTGAAAATTACAATCCGGTCATGGGTTCGTCGGAAGACTTCTACTTCTATGCCGTTGGTGAATAAGTGCGCCACGCATATCCGTCAGGGCGGGGTATGCCTCGCCCCTACGGTTTACGATAGTTGTTATGTAAGGGCACAGCACGCTGTGCCCCTACGATCTTCTATGGTGAAAAGACTTTCGTGAAGAAATTATTTTAAGATGGTCAATTATATTTTACGGCGTTTAATCCTCATTGTGGTGGTGTTGTTCGGGCTATCGATATTGACGTTCGTCATCACGCGCATCATCCCAGCAGACCCGGTGCGGTTGGCGGCTGGCCCACGGGCGAGTGATGAACAAGTCGAAGCGCTGCGTGTGCAATATGGTTACGACAAACCCCTCATCGAACAATATATCAATTACATCACGGATGTCTTGCAAGGCGATCTCGGTAGTTCGGTCGTGCTGCGGCGCGAAGTCGGGCCAGACTTGCAACGCTTCTTCCCGGCGACGCTCGAACTTGTCATCGCTTCATTGTTGATCGCCGTTGCCGTCGGCATCCCGCTTGGCCTCATCTCCGCCGTATTTCGTGAGCAATGGCCGGATCATTTGGCGCGTTTATTGAGTCTCGGCGGCGTCAGTCTGCCAAGTTTTTGGTTGGCGATTATTCTGCAATTATTGATCGCGTTTTCGGTCTCGTGGATTCCGATAACCGGGCGTTACCCACGTATCGCGACACCGCCGGATACCATCACCGGCATGTATGTCATCGATTCGATTTTCGCGCTCGACTTCGACGCGCTGCGGACGACACTCACTTATCTGCTGTTGCCCGCGATATGCTTGTCATTTGGGGCGCTCGCCGTCGTCGCACGCACCGTCCGTGCCGACACGCTCGAAGTCTTGAACACCGATTACATCCGCACCGCGCGGGCGATTGGTGTGCCCGAAATCGTGATTGTCCTCAAATACGCACTCAAGAATGCGTCGCTGAATACACTGACACAAGTCGGTTTGTTCTTCGGCTTCACATTGACCGGCTCGGTGCTCGTCGAAAGTGTCTTCAGTTGGCCGGGTATCGGCACGTATGCCGTCACCGCCGCGCTAAATAAAGATTTTGTCCCCTTGATGGGCGTCACTTTACTGATTGGATTTGCTGTGGTTGTGATAAATTTATTGACCGACTTGTTGTATGGCGTGCTCAATCCACGCATTCGGTACGAATCATGAGTATTGAAATTGCCCCGGCACAGACCGCGACGGTTCAGCAAGAACACAATTTAGGGCGTATCGTTTATCGCTTTCGACAAACTCCGTTGTCACTTGTCGGCCTCGCGATGGTGGTCTTTATTGTCCTCGTCGGGATATTTGGGCCATTTTTTGTCCCTTTCCCTGAAGACACAACCGGCAATACGCGCATGGAAGCCCGCCTGAGCGAGCCGGATGACACCTACTTTTGGGGCACGGATGAGGTCGGGCGCGATGTCTTCAGCCGGACAGTCGTCGCGACGCGCACCTCATTGTTGATAGCGGTCATCGTCCTTGTGATTGCGATTGCGATTGGGGTGCCACTCGGCGCGATTAGTGGCTTCATGGGCGGGTATGTCGATGAAGCCATCATGCGCATCACCGATATTTTTTTGACGGTGCCCGCGCTTGTGTTGGCGATGGCGATGGCAACCGCGCTGGGGTCGGGCATGGTCAACGCTATGATTGCGATTTCGCTCGTGTGGTGGCCCGGTTTCGCCCGGTTGACGCGCGGGCAAGTGCTCGCGCTGCGTGAGCAAGACTTCATCGAGTCGGCGCGGGCTGTTGGCGCGAGTTCGCCGCGTATCATCTTCCGCCACGTACTCCCGAATGTGCTCTCGCCGGTGCTCATCAAAGCATCGACCGACATGGGCTTCGCGATTCTTGTCGCCGCCGGTCTCGGCTTCATCGGCGTCGGCGTGCAACCGCCGCGTCCTGAGTGGGGCGTGATGATTAGCGAAGGCCGTAATATGCTGCGCGAAGCGTGGTGGATTTCGGTCTTTCCCGGCGCGGCGATGTTCATCACCGTGCTCGGATTCAATTTGCTCGGCGACGGCTTGCGCGATATTTTTGACCCGCGGATGAGGCAGTGATAATTGACGACACAAAAACCACTCGTTCAAATCAACGATTTGCATTTGTATTTCGACTCATTCGACGGGCAATCGCATGTGCTTGATGGCGTCAACCTGACGGTCAATCGCGGCGATATTCTCGGCATCGTCGGCGAGACTGGTTCCGGCAAAACGATGACTGCGCTCAGCATCGCCAATTTGATGCCGGGTGGCAAACTAACAGGCGAAGTGTGGTTCGACGGCGAAAATGTGTTGCAAAAGCGCGGCGCAGATTTGCGCCGTTTTCGGGCGAGTCGTCTCGGCATGATCTTTCAAAATCCGACGACGAATCTCAATCCGGTGTTCACAATCGGCGAATTGCTGATTGATGCGATACTGACACAACAATATGATGTCGCCGGGTGGCAGTTGATGTCGGTCGGTAAATGGTTGAATCGTGGCTTACGCAAACAAGCGCGTGAGAAAGCGATTGAACTGCTCAACCTCGTGGGCATTCCCGACCCAGCACAACGCTTGAGTCAATATCCGCATGAATTTTCCGGCGGGCAAAAACAGCGCGTCTTGATTGCGATGGCGTTGGCTGGCGACCCCGACTTACTCATCGCCGACGAACCGACAACAGCGTTGGATGTCGCCATTCAAGCGCAGATTTTGCGCTTGATACAACGCATCGTCGAAGAGCGCGAGATGTCCGCATTGTTGATTACGCACGATATGGGGGTCGTCGCGAAAATCTGCACTCGCGTCGCGGTGATGTATGGCGGGGTCGTCGTCGAGGATGCACCGATTGAAGCCATCTTCAGCAATCCGCAGCATCCATACACACGCGGTTTGCTGCGAGCGATTCCCTCCGATGAGATGCAGCATGGCGATTTGCAGGGCATTCCCGGTTCGCCGCCGAGCTTTTTGTCGCCGCCGAGCGGTTGCCGTTTTCATCCACGCTGTCCTGAGCGTCTCGAACATTGCCATATCGCACCGCCGGCAGTTGTTCACATCAATGACGAGTCGCACTCAGTCGCCTGTTATTTACACACCGACGAAAAACGGAAGAGTTTTGCGCGTGACTGACCCATTGCTCGAGGTTCGTGGCCTAAAGAAATATTTCCCGGTGCGTGGCGGGCCGTTGCGTCGTGTCGTCGCATATAACAAAGCGGTTGACGGCATCGACCTGTCGATCATGCCCGGTGAGATTGTCGGCCTCGCGGGTGAGTCCGGTTCCGGCAAGACGACTGTCGGGCGCACGATTCTGTTGCTAACGAAACCGACTGAAGGCAAAGTCATCTTTGAAGGGCGCGACCTCGCGTCACTTAATGCACGCGAACTCAACCGCACTCGCGAACGGATGCAAATCGTCTTTCAAAATCCGTTCTCCGCATTGAATCCACGCATGACTGTGCGCACACTCATCGAAGAGCCGTTGCTCATCCACAAGATGGGCAACGCGAAAGAACGCGACCAACGTGTGCGTGAATTGATTGCGCTCGTCGGCTTGAATGACGAACACCTCAATCGTTATCCGCACGAATTTTCTGGCGGGCAACAACAACGCATCGGCATTGCGCGGGCGTTGGCGCTCAATCCAAAATTGCTGATTCTCGATGAGCCAACTTCTGCGTTGGATGTGTCGGTGCAAGCGACGATACTCAATCTATTGCTCGACCTGCGCGAGAAACTCGATTTGAGTTATCTCTTCATTTCGCACGATCTCGGCGTGCTGCGTTATATCTGTGACCGCATCGGCGTGATGTATCTCGGGCGCATCGTCGAGATGGCATCGACACAAGAATTATTCGAGAAGCCGCAACATCCGTATACGATTTCGTTACTTTCCGCCGCGCCCCGCCCGACGTTGCAACAAAATCGTCACGAGATTATTTTGCAAGGCGAGATTAGTCAGTCGGCGATAGGTCAAGGTTGTCGCTTCAGTCCACGCTGTCCCGCCACACAGATTGATACCTGCAAGACGGATGAGCCGTCGCTCGACGAATGGCGCGAAGGGCATCGTGTCGCTTGTCATCTGACGCATCAAAATTTGCCATTGAACATCGTCACCGTCTCCGGTGAGATTTACACGGGGGAATAATTATCATGGTCGCCACCCACACCGACCCGGTCACCACCGAGATTATCCGCAATGCGTTCATCGCCATCGCCGATGATATGAACGCCGCCTTGATTCGCAGCGCCTATACGCCGGTCATCTACGAAGGCAAAGATTGCTCCGTCGCTTTACTCGACGCCGACGGCAATGTGTTAGGGCAGTCCGCCGGGTTGCCAATTTTTCTCGGCAATCTGGAAATTTGCGTCAAACTGACGGCGGAGCTTTTCGGTTGGGATGTCTTCAAGCCGGGCGATGTGTGGCTGATGAACGACTCGTATATGACCGGCACCCATCTACATGACGCAACGATATACGCGCCGATATTTTGGCAGGGGGAGCGCGTCGGCTTTTCGTGTACGCGGGCGCATTGGCACGATGTCGGCGGCAAAGACCCCGGCGGCTCAACCGACTCGACGAGCATTTATCAAGAAGGAATCCGCTTCCCACCGACGAAGATTTACGAAAATGGCGAACCGCGCCACGATATTCACGAACTCATCAAGCGCAATGTGCGTTTTGGTTATGGCACCATCGGCGATATGAATGCGCAGGTCGCCGCTTGCCGCACGGGTGAACAGCGCGTGCAACAATTGTTAGAGCGCTTTGGTTACGAGACGATACTCGCAGCGCGTGACAGCATCTTTGCGCAATCCGAAGTGCTTGAACGCGAGACGGTGCGCCACATCCCCGACGGCACGTATACGGCTGAAGGCTTCCTCGACAACGACGGTATCCGCGACGAACCGGTCGCCGTCCGCCTGCGCATTGATGTCGAGGGCGAACAGATGACGATGAATCTCGATGGCTCGTCGCCGACGACCCGCGGCCCGGTCAATTGTGGCTTCGCGCAGACGGTCTCGGCTTGCCGCGTCGCCTTCAAAATGCTGATTAATCCCGAACGCCCGGTTGATGGCGGTACATTCAAGACGCTGCACGTCACCGCGCCGGAAGGCTCAATCTTCTACGCGAGCGAACCGGCAGCCTGCGAATGGTACTTTACACCACTCGGTTTGTTGATTGACCTCATCGTCAAAGCGCTTGCGCCCGTCATGCCGCAGCAAGCTGCCGGTGCGCATTATGGCGACTCGATGGTGATTCATTACGCCGGTGATGACCCCCGTCATGATGGGCGTCCGTTTCTCGGCGGTGAACCGAATCCGGGCGGATGGGGCGCGTATCACAATGGCGATGGACAAGACGGACTCATCAATACGGTCAACGGCGGTTTCAAAGATATTCCCGTTGAAATTCTCGAAACGAAATACCCGATGATGCTGCGGCGTTATGGCTTGCGCACCGACACCGGCGGGCCGGGACGTTTTCGCGGTGGCTGCGGCGTCTATCGCGAATATCATCTCGAAGCCGATACCGTCGTCTATCTGTGGCTAGAGCGTTCCGTCACACCGGGATGGGGGTTATTCGGCGGTGGCGATGCCGTCGGCCCGGATGTCGTCATCAATCCCGGCACGGATAGCGAACAGCATCTGCTCAAAGCCAACGCGCTTGAACTCGGCGATGGCGATGTGATTCTGTTGCAGACCGGCGGCGGTGGCGGATATGGCCCGCCGCATGAACGCGAGGTTGACCGCGTGCGGCGTGATGTCCTCGACGGCTATGTTTCGCTCGACATGGCGCGTCAAATTTACGGCGTCGTCTTGCGCGATGATTTGTCGGTTGATGATGCGGCAACACGACAACTGCGCGAGTCGATGCAATAAGCATTGCGCTTTACGCTTCACTTACGATTGATCGGTGGCCTTGAATGTGATCTTGCCATAACTGTTACACACTGACTTCGCTTCTCCGATTAACACTCCAAACCCTCATTTTGTGTCGTGAAATACATCCACTAATTGAAGCAATAACAATACTCTAACAATTTATCGGCAAAACCTTAACGAATTCATGCCTGTTTTTAGTTGACAATAGATATTAGAGATTGGTTAGAAGTATCAACAATGTTGTTGCTGCTTTGTAACGCTCCACCCCAAACAGGAGGAAACTGGCGTTAAGAATTCGCACAGCGCGATACAGTAGATCTCATCACTCGCTTATTCATCGTGTGTGACATTTTTTGCGTTTTAGTGGAGTCGCCGTCTCATAGACTCGACAACCAACATCATTGATGAAAGAAACAAATACTGTCGTCTTTGGATTGTCCGAGTATTGACCCGCGTTGCTACAAGGAGAACCTGTAATGCGATTTGCTACTATACGTTACTTAGTACCCCTTTTGCTGATTGTGATCTTTTTGTTTTCAATCGGTTCGTTGCTTGAACCTGTCCGGGCATTTCAGCC